>JAZUEA010000273.1:0-14658 GCA_045639945.1 Myxococcota bacterium | reverse complement strand
CTTTTTCAACGTGACCGGCCGTGGGAAGCGTGCCAACAAATTCGAGCGCAGAATTGGAATTCGCCGACGATTCGGAATCTTCAGCCAAGCGCGTCCACGAAACGCTGTCGCTTGTCATCACAAAGTTCGGCTCACCGTCCGGTGTTGCTTCGCCCACTTCACCGAATGCAGCTTCAACGATCAGGCCGCCGGCCGCCACAACGCTCGATTCTCGAATTGAAACGCGAACGCTGATGTCTTCGGAAGCGATCGCAAACGGACCTTGCTGTGTCGCAATGATTTCGCAGAAGTCGACCTGGTTGTAGACGTAAGCGCAACGACCCACCAAAGACGGATCGTTCCCCTTCAAATCGCCGCCTTCGGTCTCAGTCGAGCTGATCTGGCATTCCAAACCGTCGGCGCACAACGAAGCAAAGCTGCAACATTCGTTGGCAGCAACGGTCTCAACGGTCTCGTATTCGCATTCGCCCTTGGCGCCGCAAACCACAGGCGCGCCACACGGATCTGCGACGCAAGGATTGTCAGCGTCACAAATTTCGCAGTCGTCTTTGGGCGTGTAATGGCAAATGCTATCGGTACAAGCAGCGATGCTGCAGGGTTTTTCGGGACACTGCGTTGTGCGGTTGCAGACCGCGCAGCCTTCAAAGATCTCTTCGGTTCCGCAGGTACCTTCCACCGCGCCTTCGGAATCGAACACGCAGACGTTTCGCTCGCAAGCTGTCGTGGTGCCCGAGCACTGTTCGTCTCCGGTGCAGCAACCTGCAACCTCGGAATAGTGACACACATTTTGATCGCAGGTGGCGCGCTGGCATGAACCCGCGTTGCAATCTTCTGCGGTCTGGCAAGGTGTGCAGTCGGAAATCGCAACTTCAGAACAGAGGTTGTTCGAACAAATCGCCAAGTGGCAACTGTCAGAAGTGGGGCAGGTTTCCGAAGACACGCAACAGGTCGTGTCCGTTGTTAGAGCGCAGGTGTGATCTTCGCAAACGGCGGTCTGGCAAACGTTGCCGGTCGGGCATTCGTCGGCGGTCAGGCAGCAGTTGTCTTTTTTGACCTCAACGCAGCGGTTGGCACCGCACGCCCATTCGTGGCAAGCGTCGCTCGTTTCGCCTTGGCAGTCGCTCGGACGCATGCAGCAGTTGTCCACATCCACCAAGCTGCAAACACCTTCGTCGCTGCAGACCGCGCTTTGGCAAGTGCCGCCTTGCGGGCAATCGTTCGCGTCCATGCAACAAACGTCGGAGGGCTGCTGCATGTAGCGACAAGTGCCTTCTTTGCAAATGGCAGTTTGACATTTTCCTGCGTCGTTACAGTCACTTGCGTCTGTGCATTCCGTTCCAATCGTACCGCCAGAGCCACCGTGGCTGGCGTCGTGTTCAAGAATCGTCGCGTCCGATGCGCTGCTTGCGGTGTCGTCATCGCAGCCAAACAGGCCAGCGGAAGCAAAGGCCGCCAAAGCCAGGCTCAAGCGACTGGTCCACTTTGTAAAAACCATAAAACCTCTTCGGTCGTTTCAATTTGACCGTTTAAACTCACAAAAAAACGCCGGGAAATTACTCGTTTCAGTGCGTTTTTTGAACTCTGATTCGCTCAAAAATCCGCGTTCTGTTTGGCATTTTGAGAACATCAGCCCAAATCAATTGAGGCAATCACACCCAGATTGTCACTTGGTGCCGCAACTTCTTTCAAACCCACCCATCACTCAAAAGCATCAAGGCGGCAAAGTTCTCAAAACTTGTTTGTTTCAAAATGCGCTTTCGATCAAAGTTTGAACTTCGATCATTTCCACATAAATTGAATCTCTAGGAATTTCTTAAGCGAATATTTCGAAATGATCGCACTCTCTAAAAATATTTTTTACTGCTCATGTATCAAGATTTTTCAGCTCAAGATTTCAGACTGAAACTTCTGTGCAAAGAATTTAAGTTCTTAAGAATCTTTTCACCGCTTATGTATCAAGATTCGCGCATTCTAGATTTATGAACAGCGAACTTTTTAAAATGATCAGAGTTTCTTGTTTTAGATGTGCAAAATATTGTTACAGATGCGCAATCGTTAAAAACAAGTCGTTACGTCTCAGATACATAAACGAAGCTTCTAAAAATAAGATTCGCGATTCTTTGTAAAAATTATCGTTCTCAAGATTTAGATCTTCTAAAGATTGATACAAAACCAGCTTCTCTAAAAATTCGTCGTTCGATCATGTATCTGAAATGTTTCACCAAATTTTTAGAAAGCGCGCATCTTGTTACATGATCGAATTCTCAAGTTTTAGAGGTACCGTTTCTTTAAACAAGATCAGGTTTTCAAAAATCTTGAGAGTGCATCATTTGAGAAAGAATCAGCCTCAATATTTCTTGAGAACATGATCTGCATAAAGAGCTTGAAGCCTCAAAAGTTTGAGAAAAAGTGCACAACCTGTGCATTCACTTGTTCAAAACCTTGAGAGCATGATCTGAAATAAAGCACTGACTTTCAGAATTCTTCGATCTTGTTTTTGATACGTTTTAGAAGAGATTCTCTCGATTTAGATCCTACACTGAACCACAAAAATCATGAACCTCAAAAGATTTTGTTTCTGATCTTAAAAACAAAAATCGCTTTCCCAATTTCTCAGAAAAGCGATCTTAAAAGTGAAGACGTACTTCTAATTTTAAGAAAGAACGCAAGCACCACTGCGGTTGTGTTCCTAAGCGGTACAAGCGTTCTTTTTTGCTACCAATCAGCGTTCCTTGATTTTTACTGAAAATCAACGATCTGATTTAGTCTTGGACTCGGGAACAGCCTCTTTCGTGAATGGCGGTGCATCATAGAGATCTCCAGCTTCTTCAATGCACACGTAATCCTCACAGCGCCAGTTCAGAGAGCCGTACATCTCTTCGCAATCGACGTCCGTTGCGCATCCAGGTGCAGCGTAGAGCTCTCCACCTTCTTGAATGCACTCGCTATTTTCACAGCGCCAGTCTGAAGAACCGTGCCATTCTTTGCAATCATCGTCGGACGTGCATCCTGGTGCAGCGTAGAGCTCTCCACCTTCTTGAATGCACTCGTTATCTTCACAGTGCCAGTTCGAAGAACCGTACAGGAGTCTACAATCGTCGTCCAACTCACATTGAGGCGCTGCGTAAAGCGTAACACCTGCATCGTCGATGAGACTTGCATCTTCTTCGATGACACTTGCATCTTCATTCACAGATGCGTCTTCATTCACAGATGCATCTTCATTCACAGATGCATCTTCGGTGACGCCCGCATCAACAGTGGTGCTGCCTTCGAAAACACAGACCTTGTCTTTGCACTTGTAACCTTCGCCAAATTGCTCGACGCATTCATTGTCACTTGCGCAAGTTGGCGCGGCATACAGTTCACCACCAGCATCAAGTTCAGCATCGTTGTTTTTGCTGTCGTCATCACAGCCAGCCAACGCAATGATGCTCAAAGCAACAGGCCGTGTGATGCGACCTAAATCGCTACACACCTGAGAAAGCAATGCTTTCATCTCATTAATATTCACGTCGTTTCCTCCATGAATGACTCATTTAAAAATTTGAGACACAAGTCCCAAATCATTCTCGCTCTAAAGAAAAACAAATCTCCCTTAGATTGAGAAATCAAATTCACATCTTATTTTGAATCTGTTGCAGCGTCTGAAACAGGTGTTTCATTTGGAACTGAAGCATCTGATTCTTCAGTCTTTCTTTCTGATAAAGTGCCGCAGAAGTGTGCTTTCAAGCAGATGTTTGTGTCGCAATCGTTATCATTTTCACAGACTTTGCGACAAGTATCATTGTGACAAACAGAACTGCCATCATCTGAACAGTCGGCGTCTTCAACGCAAATCACACAATGACCATCAGAACGACAAGCAAGGCGACCCGGATAAGTGTAATCGCAGTCTTCAGAACTCTGACAAGCAGGCCCGCAAACTTGCAAATCATGACACAAATCTGTTCCGGGGCAGTCTTCATCACCGTAACAGTCAACGGCAGGAGCATCGTAGAGAAGACAGCCAGCTGAATTCACGGCAACGAAAGCAGCAAAAACAGGCGCCGACATTCGGCTGAGGTCGCTCAAGAAATCCGACAGCGCAGATTTCATTTCATTGACGTTCATTGAAGCTCCACTTGATGCGACGTTACATTGATGAAACGCAACACCGCAAAAGCAGTGTACTTTTCAAGAAAGCGCTTTGATATCAATTCGTTTCAGTCTTTGATTCGCTCGATTCTGAAGCCTTGGCCGCCGCTTTTTCTTGTGCGTGCTTAAGCTGGCGAATGTAGCAATACGGATTGTCGCGCTGTCCCAAAGTGTGTGCGTACGAAGTCCAGAAGCAACCGCCGCGGCAGATTTCGGCGTACTCGCAAGTGCGACATTCACCGCCCAAATCCTCAATTTTGAACTGGCGGTTGTAAGCAAACGCACCGGGTTTATTCCAGATTTCGGCAAGCGGCTTGTCCATGATGTTGCCTTCGATAAAACGATCGACGCCGTTCATTTCGGAAGGCAGCGACAAGCAACCTTTGACGTTTCCGCCAGATTCAATGCCAATGACGCGGCAACCCGCGCGGCAACCAGTCCAGAACGGAATACGCGCTTTCGAACTTCTAAGAGCGGCTTCGTAATCGCCGTAATATCCAATGTTATCGCCCACATAGATTTGCGGACGCTTGGACGACTGCTTCAACTGCGCAACTTTGGGCACAATTTCAAGCAGCATTTCAGGCGGCAAAACCAGTTCGCGGTGCTCGCACATGTTGCCGGTCGGGTTACCAAGCTGCAACTGCCAGCTGTAAACGCCATGATCTGCGAGCAACTTTTGAATGTCATCCAACTCGTGGAAGTTTTGCTGGTTCAACGTTGTAATCACAACCGCCGGAATACCGACTTCGCGACACACATCGAATGCTTCAACTAACTTCTTGAAGTGACCTGGCACGCGACGGATGTATTCGTGCGTTTCTTCCATGCCATCAAGGCTGAAGCAAAGGCTCTCAAGACCAAGCATTTTGGCTTGCATCGCAAGATCGCGATCAAAGCAAAGACCATTGGTTGTCATGGTAACAGTAACGCCCAGTGAAGTGAGCTTGGCGGCATAAAGCGCCCACGACGGATTCAAAGTGGGTTCACCACCACCCAACGTCACGCGCTTGCATCCCAATGCTGCCAATTCTTCGCAGAGCTTAAGTCCGCGAGTGACAGACATTTCTTCGGTGCGCGCTTTGCCGGCACGAGAACCACAGTGACGGCAATTCAAGTTACAACGAAGGGTAAGTTCCCAAACCGCTCTGGCCGGCACAAAACCAAGCTTCTCCAAAAGTTCTCTCATGACAACCTTTCTTACTCAAAAATAGGATCGCGAAGTATGCTCTGAATCAGAATCACACTTCGCGAAATCAGATCAGTCTTCTTCCTCAATCGGCGGACCTGCGTAAAGCTCGACCATGTCGTCGTTGTCTTCTGGTTTTTCAGAATTTTCAGCAGCGCCAATGTCAATCGCGGGCGCTGAATAGAGAGCGACAGGTTCAATGATTCCGCTGTCTTGCGGCTTGATAGGCATTTTTTTAACGTGAGAGGAATCACCGTCGTCACAACCAGAAAGAGCAACTGCTGTCAAAGCGATTGACCCGACCGCTTTTCCCAGTGAGCCGCAAACTTGCTCCAGCAGAGATTTCATCTCGATTAGATTCACAGTGTCCTCCAGCGTTTCAGTGCGCTTTCAACAAAAAGTAAAGGATTGAAGCAGTTTGAAAACAAGGGCGCTTGCGCCTCGATCGCGCCCCGAATGAGCTAACTCTTTAAATTATAAAAGAAAAAATTTTTAAAATTTCTATTATTTATTACTTAACCAAAATTTCAATCAACCGGCGGCACGCCGTAAAGCGCCATTACCTCGTCGTCGTGATTTTCGGGCTCCTGCGCTTTTTCCGAGCGCGATTCATCCGAATTGTCCTTCTCTTCCAAAGGTTCAACCGGCGGCGCGGCGTAGATCGCAACAGGCATATCCAAATGCGGAATTTCAGCGGTTCCAGACAAAGCCGGCTTTACGGAAATTGGAGTCGGCTCAGCAGATTTCTCTTGTGAATTGGGCACATCTGGCGCGGTGACGTATTCAGGCACAATGGTCGGCTCGTCATCGGCGGGACTCGGTGCAACCGGAATCGCATCAACCTCAGGCAGTTCTGGCGCATTGTAAAGCTCGACAGCCAAATCGTCGTAATTCTCAACGGCTGGCGATTTTCCGTTCGTCACTTCCGTTTTTGCGTCAGGCGTTTCCTTCGCCACATTTTCGATCGGCGGACCAGCGTAAAGAGAGACGGGGTCGCCCCAACCGGCGGCGCAAAGTCCAATCGTAACAGGAGCGGCTACAGCCCCAAGATCTTTACAGGTTTTTGCCAAAAGCTTTTTCATGCTGTCGAGATTCATGCTTGCTCCTTTTTTAAACGGCGAAAGCGTAGCGATCCCGCGAGCAGAAGAAAACCCCAAATTACGGCAGGCGAATGACTTGACCAGGCAGGATCAGAACGGAAGAGCCCCAGCCATTTGCTTTTTTGAGCGCGTCGATGGTGATGCCGTACGTTCGCGAAATGCTCCAAAGCGAATCGCCCGCTTTGACAGTGTGACTTTTGCCCGATGGCTCAGAAGGTCTTGATTTTTCAGGTGTTTTTGAATTTGTCGGTTTTAATGTTTCACGTGAAACATTTTTGTTCTTCGATTTGGACTTGTCGTTCCGCTCACTTGGAATGACCAGCCGCAAACCGATGACGACGCCTTCGTCTGGATCCATGCCGTTTTCAGCGCGGATCGCGTCCACCGAAACTTTGTAGAGTTTGGCGATTCCCCAAAGATTCTCGCCTTTTTTCACGATGTGAATGACGCGCTCAACGATGATGGGCTCAGAAACTTCAGGTTTTTCGAGCTCTTTTTTGACCGCTTGTGAACCGGGTGCCACAAAGGTGATGCGCTCGCGTGGCACCAAAAGCGCAGTAGAATCGTCAAAATTCTTATCTACGAAAATGCGCAAAACCATGCCGCGCTGAACGTAAGCTTCGGGATCTAAGCTATTCCAAAGCGCCAAATGGCCAGGCGAAACTCTGAAAAAAGCTGCAATTTCCGAAAGTTCCATTCTTTCGCGAGCAGCGAAAAACACCTCGCGACGACCGGCCGAATCAAACGCAACGCTCTGATTTCGAACAACGGTGAAAGAGTCATTCGGCGTTTTAGGCGTACAATCCTGCGGAATCACAATCGCTTGTCCCGGCGCAACTTCGCCTTCGATGCCATCGTTCAACTGGCGCAACGCATGCAAACTCAAACCACACGACTGCGCCACATCACGCAATCGCTCACCGAATCGCATTGAATATTCAACAAAAACGCCAGGTTTTGACGCAGCCGTCAGCGCAGAATCGAGCCGTTCATCCGAGCCAGGCGGCAATCGCAACGTGTAATCACCGCCCGGCGGTGTCATGCCACGGCGAAGTTCCGGATTGAGCGCCGCAAGTGTGTCACTGTCCAAGCCCAATTTTTTGGCGAGCGTATCGAGCCGCGTTTGCGCCGGCACTTGAACGCGCACAAACTGAACGGGCGGCAACGGCACAACATCGCCAAACCCATATAATTCGGGCGCTTGACCAATGATCATCGCCGCCATGGCTTTGGGAACGTAGTTCGTGGCTTCGGTCGTGAGCGCGCCCATTGCCGAAAGCCGCCAGAAATCGTTGTTGTTGTACTTTTCAACCGCGCGCGACACGCGACCCACACCGGCGTTGTACGCAGCCATTGCGAGCGGCCAAGAGTGAAATCGCTCGTGCAATTCCACAAACAGTCGAGCAGCTGCATCGGTTGACGCTTCAAAATCGCGACGACCATCGACCCAAGCGTCGTAGCGCAATCCCAAATTGGTGCCGGTTCGCTGCATGAACTGCCACGGTCCAACAGCGCCAGCGTGACTCACCGCCCCCGTGCCGAAACCGCTTTCGATCATGCAAATGTAGAGCAACTCGCCGGGAATGCCGTGGCGCTCCAAAATGGGCAGCATTAATTCGCGATAGCGACCCATTCGAGCGAGCCAATGTGCGTAAATGCGGCGGCCGCGACCTTGAAAAAACGCGATGTACTCGCGCACCGGGCCCACCAACGAAACCGGCACTTGCACCTCACTCAAATCCGGCAGCTTGATAGGCGCCAGCGTTTCGGCGTCACCAACGAAATTCGTGTCGCGGCTGGTCAACTCGGCGGGCGGCTGAAAACTGAGCGCCAACCCTTCAGGCTCGGCAGACAGCGGCCACGAACGACTCGCCTGCCAATCGGCTTCCAGCGCCGCCAACATTTCCAGTTCAGTTTGCGCGTCACCGTCGTCGATTGGCGCGGCGTGCGCACACGACATGAAAAGCGCCAAACAAAGAGCGAGCGCCCTCACGCTTGCGCGCGCTCCAAAGCGAGTTCATCTAAGCGGCGAGTGTACGGCGCGAGCGTTTCCAAAACCGCTTTAAAAATCGAGCGTTTCTTTTCGAGCGACACGCGCAAATCCGGCTGGACGGAAAGCTCAGAATCCACATCGGCCAATTCCAGCAAATCAATGCCGTGGAACTCGAGTGTGATGTGCTTCGAAAGTCGTAAACCGGTTTTCACCGCGCCCACCGACGCCAAACGACCAATCGCAGTAAACGCCGTGCCAATGAGCGGGCAACCACAAGCCACACTCACCGGATACTGCCAAAGTCCCTCGCCATCGGTATTTTTTGCGCGAGTCCACGGCGATTCAGGCTTTGCAAAGTACGGGCTGCGCGGTGCAAGCAAAACTTTGTACGATCCCTGAATGCTGCGGCTTTGCTGACCACGAAGCGACATCAACGCCAAAATGCCAGCTTTTGCGGCCACATACGGCACACACGGAAAAACGCTCGAATCATAAATATGACCGGCGGTTTTTAAATCGCGCTGCAGCGCCGTGGTGGTGTGGTAACCCGGAGAGCGGAATCCGCGAACTTCACATTGTGCAATGTTTTCCAGGCGTTTCTTGCCTTCAACCACTTCAGCCAGGCGCTCTTCGTCGCTCAAGCGAATCAGCGCGTACGGATGGTGCCAAGTGTGGTTTGCAACTTCGTGGCCTTCTGCGACGATTCTCTTGAGAATTTCAGCATTTGCGTCATTCTCAACATCTTCAGCCACACAATAAAACGTGGCTTTAATGCCCGCCTGCGCAAAAAGTTCCAAAAATCGCGGAACGCCCAAACGCCAAATCGCATCGCTCGCGTGAGATTCATCGATCGCGTGAATTCGGCAATAGTGCTTGAGATCGTCAACATCCACGCCGATCGAAGCGGTGAAGCTCATTTCAAATCCCTTCCGAATCGAATAATGGCGCAGAGTCGAACCGTATTTTTTAGAACTCGCGGCACGCGCTTCATCAAACCAATTGACGGCGGACGTTTTTCTTCAAGCGAAATCGGGACTTCCGTCCACTTCACATCGCTACGCTGAACGCGAACCACAAGCTCACTTGCAAACATGTCGTGCTCGACCACGCACTCGTCGACCACTGGCAAAACCGCCTCGCGACGGAACGCCTTTAAGCCGTGTGTGTCCGTGCCTTTAAAACCTACCGCCACACGCAACATGCCGTTCAAAACACGAGTAGCACAGCGACGGAACAGCGGACGGCGATCTTCCGAACCCGGCGCGCGCTTGGAACCCACCACAAAATCGACGCCGCCACGCAATTTCTCGAGCGCCGCCTTGTAGAAGTCCGTGTCGCACAAATCGATTTCGTCACAAATGACAAACTCGCCGTGAGCTTGGTGAATCGCTTCTTTGAGCGCCTTGCCGTAATTGGGCTCGCCCACCGAAAAAGTGCGAACTTCCGGGAACTTCTCGCTCAGAGCCTGAGCTTTCTCAACGGTGTCATCCTTAGAACCGTTTTCAGCCAAGATCAGCTCAAAAGACGACTCGAATCCACGCATTTTCTCGACCAGCGTTTCGACCGCTTCGTTCAAGATCTTGGATTCGTTATAAATCGGAATGGCAATTGTAATTTGTGGATTTGATTCAGAAATTTCAGACATTTTCAAACTCCACAGCGCAGCGCGGCTTCGCGGCCCGCAATGAGCGCGTCTTCCATCGAAGAGTAATTCCAGTCGCCGTAACGACCCACCGATTCGACGCCTCGCTCAGAGAGCCAGTCGAGCGAAATCCGGCGCGCAGCTTGGTAGTTAAAATCGTAGATTACGTAGGCGTAGCGCGCGCGCGTGAGCTGACAGACCTTGAACGGCTGATCGCGGTCAATAAAGCCCATCGCGGAAAGACCTTCACGCACTCGCGTCATGAAAGCGCTGCCTTCCGTCAAATCAAAGTCTGCGTCACGATCGCAAAGTTCTACGTACAAGCTTCCGCAATTTGCCGGTGCCATGGTCGAAAGCACATTCGAGTAAGAACCCACGCGATACATCGGCCACTCGGCTTCCGGCACGTAAAGCCAGTGATCCGGCAGTTTGAGCTCGCCTTCCACGCCAATGTCCAACCACGAAACCGGTGTGGCACGAAGTTTGCCAGCCGCCGCGCGAACTTCCGCTGGCACATTGGTCGACAAATTCAAAAGGACAGGCAGCGGCAGCGAAGAAATCAGATGCTCAAAATGAATGTCACCCGCAGGCGTAGTCGCAACGCGTCGCTGCAAATCCAAGCGAGTCACAGGTGTGTTGCAAAAAACTTGCCCAGGCAGAGCATTTGCGAGCGCTTGCGCCACCGCACCAATGCCACCTTGCTTCGGGTAGAAAAACCGAGCGTTATAGCCGACTTGCTGATGGCAACCCACTGCGCCACGAACAATGTCGAACAAATCCGGACGCGGAACGAATCGCTGGCACCAATCCGCCGTGATTTCGGTGGCAGGCACCCCCCACAACCGCGCGTTGTACGGCAGCATGAAATGGCGCGCGATGCCTTCTCCGAAATGCGCCACAATCCAATCGGCAAAGGAAGTTTCCGGCTGCGCGGTTTCAGGTTTTTCATTCGGCAGCGGCCGCAATGTGCGAATCGCGCTTTCCAAGCATTCGGCAATTACATCCGAGGGCAAACCGTACAGATTCGATTGAAACGGATATTCCGTGAGGCAGCCATGCGACCAAATTCGACTGCGACGAGCGACTTGCACAAAAGAATCTTCGCCCATCAAGCCGAAAAGCCACGATTTCACTTGAGGATCACGCAAGTGCAACCAGTGTCCGGTTCGGTCAAATGTAAAGCCGTCCACAAACGAGCTGCGGCACTCGCCGCCCACCGTGGATTCCGCCTCCAAGCAAATCGCATCGCCAGTGGGTCGGTGTAACGCCGCCGCCAACCCCGCCAAACCACCGCCTAAGCAAAGCGTGCCGCATTCACCCCGAAGTTTGCTCATGTCACCCTCGCTCAATAAAGGGGCGCTTTTAGCAAAGTGAAGTAGCAGTATCAAGAAAGGCTTTTCTTTAGGTTTTAACCGAGTCCGGTCAAACTTTGAGAGCGCACTTGGAGCGGAAAAATCAGTCTACGAAGCGAAAACAGTCGCTCACCTCGAAGACTGGTCAGCGTTTTTCCTTAAAGAGTCTTTTCAAAAGAAACAAATTCCCCATCGGAGGAAATAGAACTTCCCTTTTGTTCGAACCTAAAAATATCTTTCACGACCACTTCGCCTTCAGGAGAGGCGGACACATAGCTGATTTGCATGACACGGCGCGAGCCATCGTCAAGGCGAGCCAGTTGCACAATGACTTCCAAGCCAGAGAGGATTTGGCGTCTCAAAATCGAAGGCGGCAAATTCGACTCAACAGCAGCCAAACCTTCAAAGCGAAGAATCACTTCTTCGGGCGACTTAGCGTGAATCACAGCCATTGAGCCACGGTGGCCGGAAGTGAGCGCTTGCAAGTAATAAAAAGCTTCCGAACCACGAATTTCGCCCAAAATCACGCGATCCGGGCGCATGCGAAGCGAATTTTTAAAGAGCGTACTGAGCGTGATTTCGCCTTTTCCTTCAAGATTTACGTCTCTTGTGAGCAAATTTACTGTGTGTTTTTGACGCAAATGAAGTTCTGGCGTGTCTTCCAACACAACAACGCGCTCATGGTCATCGATAAACTGCGAAAAGATCTCAAGTAATGTCGTTTTTCCGGTCGATGTGGCACCTGAAAATAAGATGTTTGTCTTATTCTGAATGCATTTTTTTAAGAACGCAGCCATTTCTGGCGTCATCGTTTTGGCTGCGTACAAATCTTCAAGCGTTGAAACCTGGCGTTTTCCTTTTCGAATCGAAACGTTCGGTCCATGAACAGCACAAGGCGGCAAAGCCACATGCACACGCGTTCCATCAGAAAAAGCCAAATCAACAAATGGTTTAGAGTCATCGACTCGCTTGCCACTGTCTCGCAATAGCCTTTTCACATGAAACATCAGATGGCTCACATCATCGAATTCCGCAGATGTTTCTTCTAGCAGGCCAGCTCGCTCAACATAAATTAAGCTTGGTCCATTAATGAGAATTTCGCTCACAGAATCATCTTTCATAAACGATTCAATCGGACCAAAACCCAACAAATCATCCAGAATAGACTGAATCAGAGAACGAGCATCCTCTTTATTGATCTTAATGCGCTCTCTCTTTTGGTAATTCGAAAGCACATTTTCCAAGAAATCCGGCCACTTAGATTTATTAGCCGCTACGGTATTTGGTCCGAGCAATTCAGTGAGAGAAACCTGTCTCAACGCAGAGCGGACTGACTTCATGTCTGAACTTGATAACGGCGCGGCACCAAACATTTCAAAACCTCAAAGAAACGTGAAACTTAACGGAAAATCTCAGAAAACAACGTGAGCTGCAACGCCATTTACCTGATGCTCTCGCGCTCTCCTTTGCCTTGACACCTGCTGTTCTATCGCAGATCTTCCCCGCGAATTTTTATGGAGGAATTATGCGTCGTCTACTCGTTCTCGCACTCGCGGTTTTCGCTTTTACTGGCTGCAACAAAAAAGAAGACACCACTCAAAAGGCGCCCGCAGCTGCGACGGCGACTGACACCGCCACTCCCCAGCCTAAGCCGGAATCTCCCAAGGCGATTGCCGAAAAGTCTTTAAATATTCAGGAGTACGAGCAGCTCATGCTCGCCTTGAAAGACTGCGAGATCACCGATCGCGGTATCGATCGCAAATGCAAAGCTTGGGAAGATTTTGATCACGCCCGTAAAACGCGCGGCACCTCGCTTCGCAGCATGAGCGACCAACTCACCAAGCTGGGAGAAAAATACATCACGCACGAGAACACGTCTGTTCGTTTGCACGCAGCTTCTCTCATTGGCTCAATGGTCGGTGCTTCGCCGGAAAACCAAGAGCTCATTTTAAAGGCTCTTCAAAGCGAACAAAATCCGCAGGTGTTGCGCACCCTTGTCCGCACCATTTCTTCGAAGATCGCTGAAAATCCAGCATTTTTGGAATCTTTAAAGAATTTGGCGAATCACCCGGACGAAAACGTTCGCGTGGCTGTGAATGACGCGTTTACTTCAACGTGGGCAGCAGGCACAGAAGGCACGCTCGAACTGGCCATGAAGGCGGTTGAAACGGACTCGTCGGCCAAGGTTCGCGAGCAGGCTTGCAAGCGCTTGGGCAACCGCTCCGAAGAAAAGGTTTTGCCGCTCTTGCAAAAGATGACGGAAGACGCGGAGGCCAATCCGAAACTCTACGCTGCCTGCATGAACGGCCTCATCGCGATGTGGTCTGCGCCGGTTGTTCCCAAAACGCCGAGCGAAGCCGCTTACAACTTAACAATGAAGCGTCTGTCGCAAACGCCGCGCACCGAACAGCTGCCGCCGTGGAACGTCATGCCGAACTTAGCCTGGGCATCGAAGCCGCAATTGCAGGCCGCTGAACCTTGGCTCAAGCCTGAAGAGCTCAAGACGTTGCTTTTCCAAATTGTGGTGGACCGCAATTCTCACTGGATGACGCGTACTTCGGCGGTGAACACGCTCAAGCGCTTGGGCACCTCGTCGGAAGATTTCGAGAAGCTTGCATCGCAGTATCAAGATGTTCGCGATCAGCCCGGCAACGAAGCAAACGTGCTTTCCGCTCTTGAAAAAGCAGCAAAGGGTGAACCGATCTTTGATCGTCAGCACGGAATTCGTGACAAAAACGCGAGAAATTTCGAAGGTCTTTCGCCTGCGCAGATTGAAGCGATGATGAACGGTAAGCGCCCGCGCCGTCGTCATTTAGACAATGCTTCATCGGGTAACACGAATGCCAATCCGAAGATGTTGCCCAAGCTCAAGAAATCTGCCAAGCAACAGTAAGTTCTCTCACCACAACTAAAAACGAAAAATCGTTTCCTTCTTTTTGGTTTTAGAAAACTTTTCCTGAAACCAGCTTGCCGAATTTCGCCTTCCTAACTATCTTTTCGCACATTTTGGATTCGCCTAAGCGCAAGGTTGCGCTCACGGCGACTAAACGGAGAAGGCATCATGTGGAAGTACGCACTGATTCTCGCTTTGGGTATCGGCTTCACGGCCGCTTGTGACGATGACGACGACAACGACAACGGCGGCTGGAAGGTCGACGCTGGTGGCACCGCTGGTCAGGGCGGCCAGGGTGGCAGCGGCGGCACCGCTGGTCAGGGTGGCCAGGGCGGCAGCGGCGGCACCGCTG
>JAZUEA010000272.1:0-15976 GCA_045639945.1 Myxococcota bacterium | reverse complement strand
TGCGTTCCAACATGGCTTCGACCTTCTTCAATGCGTCGGCACCAAACGCGGACATCGACAAAGCCTGGCGAACTTTCGGGAAAAGCTTTTGCAATTCAGAGATTTGACGCTGCACCGCCGACTTGAGTTCTTGCACCTCTTGAGTTTGGCGAACATCGACCAAGTAGTCGCTGTTTTCGTGCATCATGCGCGCGATCTCTTCTTCGGAGAGACCTGATGTCGCAGTGACGGTAATCGCTTGCTGCTGGCCGGTTTCCAAGTTTTCGGCACGAACCGACACAATGCCATCCGCGTTGATGTCAAACGTCACTTCGACTTCCACTTCACCCTTGGGCGCCGGGCGCAGACCGGTGAGAATGAATTCACCCAAAAGCTCATTCTTTTGCGCGTCTTCGTTTTCACCTTGCAAAACGATGATCTTCACCGACGTTTGGTTGTCGCGCACCGTCGTAAAGGTGTGGCTCTTAGAAGTCGGCACGGTGGTGTTTTGCGCGATGAGCACACTGAAGTAACCACCGTGAATCATGATGCCGAGCGAATGCGGCGTAACGTCGAGCAACAAAACCTGCTGCTGGCCTGCGCACAACGCAGCACCTTGAATTGCGGCACCAAGCGCCACCACTTCATCAGGGTGAACGCCACGTTGAGGCTCAAGTCCGAAGCAAGCGCGCACTTTTTGCTGAACAAGCGGCATGCGCGTCATGCCACCCACCAGAATCACGTCGTCGATCTTCTGACCTGCTTCAGCCATGGTTTGCTGGCAGATCTTAATGGTCTGCTCCACCAAGTCGATGGTGAGCGCCTCGAGCTTTTCGCGCGTCAACGTCTTTTGCAAGTGAAGCGCTTCGCTGCCGCCCGTTGAAATAATGAACGGCAGATTGATCTCGGTGGACATGGCCGTAGAAAGTTCGCACTTGGCTTTTTCGGCCGCGTCGCGCAACCGCTGCAAAGCCATGCGATCCTGGCGCAAATCGATTTGGTGCTCACGCGCGAAATCCATGACCAGCCAGTCCATGATGATGCGACCGTCAAAGTCTTCGCCGCCCAAGAACGTGTCACCCGCTGTGGCCAGCACTTCGATCACGCCACCCGAGATTTCCAAAATCTAGATATCGAACGTGCCGCGGCCCAAGTCGTAAACCGCCACGGTCCGATCGATGTCTTTGCCAAATCCGTACGCCAGCGCCGCCGCCGTTGGTTCGTTGATGATACGAATCACATCCAAACCGGCAATGCGACCTGCATCTTTCGTGGCTTGGCGCTGCGCATCGTTAAAGTACGCCGGCACCGTAATGACCGCTTTTTCAACCGGTCCGCCGGTGTATTCCTCGGCAATGAGCTTCATTTCCTGAAGCACGATGCTCGAAATTTCCGGAATCGCGTAGACGCGGTCGCGCAACTTAATGCGCGGATCTTGGTTTGGACCTTCCACGATGGTGTACGGCATCGTGTCCAGCATTGTTTTTACGGCGGGCGAATTCCAGCGACGACCCATCAAACGCTTGGCGGCGTAAACGGTATTCGTGGCATTGGTCACACTTTGGCGCTTTGCAATGTGACCAACCAAGCGCTTGCCGCTTTCTGTGACAGCAACGACCGAAGGCGTGGTCTTGTAACCACCTTTGTTGGGCAAAACCACGGGCGTGCCGCCCTCAACAATGGCAACACACGAGTTTGTCGTGCCCAAATCAATGCCAATGATTCGTTCCATGTCCGTTCCTTAACGTTTTAGGAGTCTTAGCTGCTTTTTAGCGACTTCGTTTTGAGGATCGATCGTTAAAATTCGCTCAAGAGCTGAAATGGATTTCTTTATCATTCCTGCTCTTTCGTAGATTTGCGCGAGGAGCAGTCCATAGTCAACATTTGTGGGTTCACCAGCGACTGCTTTTTGCGCCAAATCCGCCGTTACACGTAAATCATCGGTGTACTGAAGCAAAAGTCTCGCAAAATGCGCGCAATATTGCGGATCGGGATAAATCTCAACCGCCTGAGCGTAGCAGGTCATTGCATCGCGAATCTGGCCTACCGATTCTTTCAGTCGACCATCTTTCCAAATCACTTCAGCTTTCACGCTTTTCGCTTGGCGCACCGAACGCGCGTAATCCGCTTTATACTCCTCGTTGTCCGGTTCGTACAAAACAGCACGCTGCAAACAAGCTTGAGCAAGTTCCAGCTTGCCTGATTGCAGGTGAAGCAAACCTTCGGCGTGAGCAGCTTGCGCTTTTTCTTTTCGCTCAAACTTTGGATTTTCAGGCTTTTTCGGTTGTCGCTGCGCCTTCAAAGCTTGGTAGCGTTCTTGAATCGCCGCTTTACGCGCTTGCGCATCTTCACGTTGTTGCTGCAATCGTCGTTGCTGGGCAGTCGCACGTTCAAACTCCAGCAGTTGCCGGTAAGTTTGGTTGCGAGCCATCACCGCGCGAACGTACGTCGTTCGAAGTTGGTCGTCCGCAGCCAAGCGATCGTGCATTTGCGTGCCGCGCTTAAAAATCCGAACCACGCGATTCAGAAACGAACCCAAATTCTTGCGAAAGAAACTATCCGGGTGAAAACGCCGCGAGAATTGGAAGTACGCTTTTTTCAGCGCTCGCACGTCATCCGTTGGTTCCGCGTGTATCAGCTCAAAAAAGTCGAGCTCATCCAGCGATGCATCTAAGAAAATCATCTCGCGGCGCTGCTCCAACGTGAGATCGCAGTGCTCCAAAAGTGCACGCTTATCAAAGTTGAAGTTGCCATAAGGTCCTGCGCCCACCAGCAAAAGCGGCGTACCTCTTAACAAGTAAGGTGCGCCCACACTTTGCAGAAATGCAGCGTCTGATTTGTCAACGCCATAAAACGGTGGCAGTGCTGACAGCGACAAACCCTTTAACAAATCGGGCACAACAGGCGGCCCAATCGGATCCATGCCAGGCAGCGTCACCAGTCGAGCGTCAAACAGGAACTTAATGATTTCCAGAGATTCAGATTCAGAGAAACCAGAGAGAGTACAGAGATCTGCAATTGTGGAGTGGCCGTCTACACGAGAAAGCACAAAAGCCTGAGAATTCGTGAGTGGAAACATGAGAGTTTTCACATCACAACAACAAACAGGCCTATCTTCCCATGCAAGTTCCACTGACAATCCTCACACTCAAAAATGCGGAAATTACTAGCCCATCGAACAGAGATTCTCAATAGGATTGTCAGGTTTATGAGTCGAACTCTTTCGATTTAAAATCAAAACGATTAAGGTGCGCGCGCTTTAAGTTCTAAAGGTTAGAAGCATGCGAAACCTTGTTCTTTCCCTTCTTTGTGTCGGGCTTTCGTCGCCTGCGTGGGCACAAGAAGCGGTTCAAAATCCAGAAGGCACAACAACAGTTGTTGAAGTGCCAAACGAAATTGATCCAAATGCTGCCGCGGCTGAACCCAAGACAGACGAATCTCAAACACAACAGATCAACAAGCAAACAGACTCAACCTTACCTGCGCCTGAGTCGTCTCCACTTCGCATAAAGCCCAGAGTCGAGCACGACCCAGCGCTGAAGCTGTCTCGCTCTCGAAAATCAGCTACGCCACTGCCGTCAAGGGCCAGCAAGCAAGATCTTACACCTGAGGATCCGAACAATTGCACCGGCAAGAACCTGCTCGCAGGTCGGAAACCGTTGCGCAATGTCGGTGCCCGCGATGTCAATCGAATTACAGATGGTCAAGCGCCGAACGAAGGCTCTAACTGGCAGTCGTCTCTGACCTCTACCATCGATGACAAGGGATATCTGGTTTATGACTTGGGTAATGAGTACCCAATCTCGGCGTTGTTGCTTCAAGGTGACAACAACGACACCTATAGCATCTCAGGATCGCTCGACGGTAAGAACTTCACACCCATTTGGAAGGTGCCGGAGCATCCCAACATGGGTATGCGCACCCGTGTACACCAGGTCCAAGGTGAAAAGGAGCGTGTCCGCTACATTAAACTGAGCGAGATGAGCGGCGATGGCTATTACAGCGTGGGTGAAATGCAGGTCTACTGTTCGCAGCCCGCTGTTTGGCCGCCTGCACTGGAAGTCAAGCAAGCGACCAAGCCTGTCCAAGCGCCTAACAAGAAGGATATTGAAAGCCAGCGCAAGATCGCACTCGCTCTCCTCGGGTTGATCGCTTTCGTTGGCGTGATCTTAGGTCATCGCAGGCAGAATCCGTGGCTCAAGTGGCTTGGTGCCATTGGTGGAGCGGGCGCTCTCATTTACGCAGCCACGCGTACGGCCGGCAACGCCTTCCTTGAGCGTGAGCAAGACGCGGTGATCGTTGCAGTCATCGGGTTGGCGATTTGGGCACTCCTTCTTGCTGGTCGTGCATTCTTCCATCGGCCGCTCTCCAAGACTCTCGAACGCGGTACACTGCTCTGTATTTTGATCGCATCCATGTACACATGGACAAACTGGGGTGTGTTCCACGGCACCAGAGCTGTCCACTACTGGGATACGTTCCATTATTACGTCGGATCTAAGTACTTCGACGAAGTGGGATATGATCTGATTTACAAATGCACCGCTCTAGCGGAAGCAGACGATGGTCACGAAGAAGAGGTCATGAAGCGTCAGATGCGTGATCTCACAAACAACGATCTGCTTCAGGCGTCTGTGCACTTAGCCGACCGTTCCGATTGCGATAAGGCCTTTACACCGGAGAGATGGGCCGCTCTCCAACAAGATATGCGACTGTTCCGCAGCGTAATGGGTGTGAGTTGGTGGTCTAAGATGTTTAAAGATCACGGATTCAACGCAACCCCAGTTTGGACGTTGGCGGGTGCGCGCATTACCAACCTTGGCTGGAAAAATGAAGTACCGCCGCCGGAGTTGGTCAACTCTCCCAAAAACTTAGCAGGCAAGTCTGCGGCCGAACGCAAGGCTATCTTAGATCGGTTTGAGGCGGATAAGGCGCAATTCATGTCTCGCGTAAATCGGGTTGCCCTGATCGACGCCAGTTTCTACGCCATTATCTTCCTCGCAATCTGGTGGGCATTCGGTTTACGGGCCGCTGCAATGGCCAGCTTGATTTGGGCAACCGGTTATCCGTGGGCTTACTTCTGGACCGGCGGTAGTTACATGCGTGTCACGTGGCTCTTCATGGCGGTTTTGGGTGTCTGCCTCATGAAGAAGGGCTTCAAAGTTTTGGGTGGCTTTGGTGTCACCTGGTCAGGCCTGTTGCGCGTGTTCCCCTGTGCCTTGGCAGGTGGTGTGACACTCCAAGTCATTTACAATCTCATCCGTAAACGAACGGTGTTGGCCAATCACCGACGCATTATCCTGGGTGCATGCCTTGCAGTTGCCATTCTTGTTCCTTCGTCCATCGTGATGAACAGTCATGGCGCCGACGTTTATCCTGCGTTCTTGGGGAATTCGATCAAACACACCGAGACACCGTTGACGAATAACATGGGCTTGAAGACGCTCATGAGCTATTCGCCTTCCAAGATCGCTCGCAAGACCAAGACAGACAAGCATGCAGATCCATTCCACGATTGGAAGCTTCATCGCAAGGCAACGTTTAAGTCACATCTGCCTTTCCACGCCGCTCTCTTGGTCGCTGCGTTTGCGATGTTGTTGATCGTGGGTCGTAAAGTGGAGGACTGGGAAATCACTGCGCTTTCCACCGTCCTTCTCTTTGGGATCTTTGAGATGACTTGCTATTACTACAGCTGGTGCATCCTACTCGCGCCGGTTGTGTTGCGTCGTCTCCGGTATGTGGTGGTGACGTTGGCCATGTGCATTACCACGCAACTGGCGCAGCTCAACATCTCTTGGTACGACGAGCAGTACACACTGTGCTCGCTGGCTGTGTTTATTTGTTTGTTCTACATCTTAGGCGACTTGACGTATCGCTCGCTGCGCAACAAGCCCATGTCTCGCGCTGAAGAACTTGAAGACAAAGCTGATTTGGCCGAGCAAGCGCGTGAAGAAGCGCAAGATGAAGAGCTGATTGAGCGTATCTCAAAGAAGCCAGCTCAAGTTGAAGCTGTTTCCGAGCAGCCAAACGCGTAATCACCTCTCTTTTCATTCCGCACTCCCCTTCCTCTCTCTTCACCAGCTCCAAATAAAATTCTGACCCACCGTCAACGACAGTTGATCGTGTTCCAGAACTTTAAATAGAGCTGTCAACTCCGAGTAGACACCCTTCCCGAACTTTACAAATGGCTGTCAACTGCTGTTGACAGGCTTGTGCAACTTTGAAAACAGCTGTCAACTCCGAGTAGACACCCTTCCGTAACTTCAAAAACGCTGTCAACTCCGAGTAGACAGGCTTCTGCAACTTCAAAAACGCTGTCAACTCCGAGTAGACACCCTTCCAAAACTCAAATAACGCTGTCAACTCCGAGTAGACAGGCTTGTGCAACTTCAAATATCCCTGTCAACTGCAGTAGACAGCCTTGTGCAACTTCAGATAGACCTGTCAACTCCGAGTAGACACCTTTCTAAAACTCAAATAGACCTGTCAACTCCGAGTAGACGCCTTTCTGAAACTCAAATAGAGCTGTCAACTGTCGTTGATCGTATTTCCAAACTTTAGATAGGGCTGTTGACGATCGTTGCAAGGAGAGACCAAAAACAAATAAGGCCAGATTCCGAAGAACCTGGCCTTATGTATTTTAAGGAACCGCTGTTTTCAGCAGTAGAGAAGCTTATTCAAGTTTACTTTGACTCGTTGTCGACTGCAGACGACTCTGTACGATTTTCGTTTGACTCGAGCTTTTCGCGACGTGCCAAGTAAACTTTTGTGGAATCGATGACTTCGTTGAGTTCCGCAATGATCTTTTCCGAAATCGGATCGTCATCGGCGTAAACTTCGAGCATCTGCGTTAAGAGTGTGTAAGCCTTGGTGACATTCTCGCGTAACTCGCGGCTCTTACCAGAAACAATCGTCGACTTCGTCTGGTTGTTTTCGTGGCGAGCATCGATAAACGCGGTGTAGGAGTCTTTTAAGTACGAGTAGTGCTCATCAACGCGCGCAACCACCAACAACTGGGCGTCGAGCTTGTCTATCTGCGTCACTGCATCGTCGATCATGCCGTAAGCTTGGTCGTAACCACGCTCAGTCGGCTTTCCAACAGCTTCAATGACGTCGTTGAGCACCTTAGCCGCCTCTCGAACTTCTTCGCGAGGGTGCTTCATGCTCGCTGCAACCTGTTTCACAAAGCCCTTCCAGCTTTCATCGCACGTACTATCCAGTTCTGAAAGTGGAATGAGAGAGGGTTTGCGCTCACTCAGGACTTCACAAAATTCAGATTGAGCAGCAATGAACTTCGCTGCTCGTTTCGGCATTCGAGTGACGTAATTGCTGGTCAAAATGCGGCTTGTCTGAGTACAGAAACTTCTGAATTCAGGCTGACGCAAGCGACGAATGGGAAAAGGATGTACGGAAACCATGTTGAACCTCTCTATTTAAAGACCCGGTTCACAATAAACGAGAGTAGAGAGAGAGGAAAATAAAAAGAGATCAGCCTGCGATGGATTTACCCATCTCATAAGCCATTTGAGGGAACTTGGTATTCTTAACATCACCCGCTCCCCAAACGCCATGAGCCAAGATCTGACCGGCATCGGTCCAGTGGCGATAATTTAAGATGGCTTTGTAGTTGGCAACAGACGGCATCGCCACCTGATCGTTCATATCAGCGAACGTGAGAAGCAAGTACGCCTTCTTCTTGCCGTCGATCGGCGTGTTGTAAGCGTAGAAGCGATCAATACAGGCCTTAATCTGCGCAGTCATGGCGAAGTAGTAAACTGGAGATGCAAAGACAATCACGTCGGCCGCGATCAAATCCTTTGCAATGGCCTTGTAATCATCGTCAAACACGCAATCGCCAGACGACATGCAGTGATCACATGCAATGCAAGGGTGAACTTTTTTAAAAGCCCCCTCAAAAACCGTGACTTTGTGCCCAGCTTCTTCTGCACCGCGCTGAAATTCGCTGGCCAAGATGCTGGAGTTTCCATTTTTGCGCGGACTACCCGTAAAGATGAGGACGTTCATTTTTTTCTCCTGCTTGCGAGAAGTTTCAACTTGCTCCTTGGATTCTCCACCCAACGAACAAGACGCAACAGCGGTTACAGCGGAAGCTGCAATCACACCTTGAATAAAGTCTCTACGATTCATGAAAAGTTTTTAGCCCTGTCAACAGGCATTGAGGAAGGAATCAGAAAAAAGAACGACTTAGTAAGTGCGCTCTTCAGCCCTAAATGTGGCGCAGTTCACCAACACCTCGGACTGCAAAGGACAAGTGGCTTCCGGCGTCTTCAGCGACTGCACGAACAAGTCGCATGTGTTGCCGTACTTGCACAAGTACAGCGCTGTTGTCTCAGTTGTGCAGCCTGGATACTGCTTAATGCCTCGTTCCATGAGCCCTTTGCAGTTACTCACCGTTGAATAACCGAATTCCTGCAGAGAATCACACGCTTCAAGGAGTGAGCAGATCTTTTCAGCCCTTACGCCCGCGTTATCCCAGGCGAATTCCTCCAGTGTCGGGTCATCTTCATCGCAACCAACGCCGGCGACCATCATTCCCAAGCAAAGCGCACTTAAAACGAGACGTTTCATTTTGATTGTTTCCCCTTCGGCTTTTGAAAGCGGCGCAATGCCTACCAATATTGGAGAGAAATAACAACAAACAAGCGCATCGATCTAAATGCTTCATCTTGTATCTTTAGAAACATAATGACTTTTGAAATGAGACAACGAGTCCGCTAAACACGCTGCTGCGAATCTGGAGGTACATGTGGAAGTTGTAAAAAAAACAAAGTTCGTTTCGCTTATTGCAGCCTTAAATGTGTTTGCTTTTGGCTGTGAGAAACCCGAAATCGCCGAAGTCCTTGAAGACTATTGCCAGTTCCAAAAGGATTGTAAGTACGTCCACATTAACAAGGACACGCAGTACCACAACATCTCTTCGTGCGATAAATTCCACAGACGCCTCCTCAAAGATGTTGCCCGCGGAAAATCCAGCGGCTGCCGTAACGACGTTGAAGAATTCTTCATCGAATACATGGATGCCCAAATGGCATTCGGTTGCAGCGCCGATCTGGCCACCACTTTGAATCAAAGCATCGCAACACAGGAGCAACTGGACATCATGTTGACCTGTGTCAAAGAGAGCAGCGCCAACGTGAGTCAAAAGGACCTGGCTCAAATGGGTTGCACGGTCTTAGAGAAACTTGAGATTGGCTTTAAAGACTTGAGTGAAGAGGTTTGCCAAACCATTTTGGCCAATGTGATGGCGGACGACAAGAAAGCCCAAACCATGTGTAAGCTGGTTTCACTCATGAGCGAGGAAGGCGCAAACAATCTCTGCGCAACGCTCGTTGGCGACAGCAACGAAAGTTCTTCAGGAAACTAAAGAACGATCGTTGCCGCTCATTTCGCAGCTAATCTCTTGGCTGCTTCTGCACGCGCCGCACAAAGCGCCTTCCAGCTTGGAATGGAAGGCATCATCTCCACGAATTCCGCCATCAATCCAGGGATGTCGATCTTTTGAGGACAGGCTGCCGCACACGCGCCACAGCCGATGCACGCCGTTGGCTGCTTGTCTTCAGGCATGGCTTCGAGTCTCATGCCAACAGAGATGGCTTTCACAAATCGCGCTTCGTTCAACACAGACAGCAACGCCGGAATATCGAGTTCCTTTGGGCAGTAAGGCGTGCAATACCGGCAACCCGTGCACGGAATCGCGGTGTGCAATTCGTGCACAATGTCCAAAAGCGCTTGCTGCTCGGCTTCATTGAGTGGTTGATCGCGCGAGAAAGTTTTGAGGTTGTCCATGGTCTGCTCGAGATTGGACATGCCGCTCAAAATCACGCCAACATTCGGCAGTGCACGCAGCCAGTCAAACGCCCACGAGGCTGTCGACGACGATCGCAGCGCCTGTAATTTTTGCGTTTGCGTGTCGCTCAAGTTCGCAAGCCGTCCACCGCGAACGGGTTCCATGACCCACACCGGAATGCCGCGTTCCGTCAACAGTTCGTACTTGTCTTTGGCCTTCTGCAGCGTCCAATCCAAATAGTTGACCTGGAGTTGGCAGAATTCCATGTGTTGCCCGGCGTAATCGAGCCAGTCTTTGATGGTTGCAAGCTCACCGTGCGTTGAGAATCCCAAGTGCTTGATGCGACCAAGCTTCTTTTGTTCTACGAAGTACTCGAGAATCTTCCACTTATCGGATTTGTAAACGCCGATGCTCGATTCACAGATGTTGTGAAGCAAGTAGAAATCAAAATACGCCACGCCACACTTCTTGAGCTGCGTCTCGAAAGTTTTTTCGGGCGTGTATTCGTCGGCGTGCTGGTGTCCCGGATATTTGCTGGCCAAGTAATAGCTGTCGCGAGGGTACTTTTTGAGCACCTTGCCCGTGACAATCTCGGAGAAACCGTCGTGGTACGGCCAAGCGGTGTCGAAATAGTTGACGCCGCTCTCAATCGCGCGGTCGACCATGAGTGTCACCAGCTCTTCATCGATGGCGCCGTCTTTTTGCGGCAAGCGCATCATGCCAAAGCCAAGTCGCGAAAGTTTTTTGCCCTGAAAATCGCAGTACTCCATCGAAACCTCCAATTCGGATGAGAAAAGCGCGCGCACTATCACCTGCTCTCAAAGTGATCACAAGCGTTGAACGGAGAATGAAGTGATGTGTGAACTTCTGCACGCCTTGCAACAGGCGTAACCAGCGTTGGTTAAAGTTGGGAAAGCGCGAGTGCTTCGCGAATCACCGCAACGGCGCGATCGACGTGTGCTTTGCCAATGATAAGCGGCGGCGTTAAGCGAATGGCATCTTTGCCGCAAACCGTGAGCGTGAGTCCCAACTGAAGCGCTTCGTTTTTGAACTTTGTGCGATCGACTTTTTGCGGATCAACGCCCAAGCCACACAGCAAACCAAGGCCACGCACAGCTGTGACGCCCAGCTCTCCAACGAGTTTCGACAGTTCCGCGTGCAAGTAATCGCCGACTTCGACCACATTCTTTAAGATCTGATCGTGATCGTAGGCGTCTAACACCGCACAACCGGCTCTGCACGCGAGCGGACCGCCTGCGAACGTGCTGCCATGCACGCCGGGTTGAAATCCCTGCGCAACTTCTTCGGTGCACAGCATGGCCGCAATCGGAATACCGCCGCCTAATCCCTTTGCCAGCGTTGCGATGTCGGGCGTGACATTGAAATGCTCGAAAGCAAAGAACTTTCCGGTTCGGCCCATGCCTGTTTGAACTTCGTCCACGATCATCAAAATGTGATGCTTGTCACAAAGCTCGCGGACACCGCTCATAAACTCGGGCGTGGCGGCTAAAAGTCCGCCTTCACCTTGAATCGGCTCCAACATCACCGCGCACGTTTCGTTGTCGATGGCATTTTCAACCGCCGACAGGTCGTTAAACGGCACGTAGGTGAATCCGGGCACAAGCGGACCCACACCTTGCTGGTATTTGGCTTGTCCAGTTGCGGACATGGCGCCAAACGTTCGGCCGTGGAAGCCGTTTAACATGGTGATGATTTTGTAACGGCTGCTGTCACCGCGAACGACTTGCATGGTTCGCCTGGCAATCTTGATGGCCGCTTCGTTTGCTTCGGCGCCGGAATTCGCAAAGTAAACGCGATCGGCGAACGAGCGCTGGACCAGTCGTTCAGCAAGCTCAACCATGGGCTCGCTCAAAAAGAAATTGCTGATGTGCACTTCGCTGTGCAGCTGTTCCACAATCGCTTGCGTGTACGCGCGGTGGTGGTGGCCCAAAACGTTGACAGCGATGCCACCAGCGAAATCCAAATAGCGCTTGCCTTGCGCATCGATGAGGTAAGGACCTTCGCCGCGCTCAAACACAATCGGCAACCGGTTGTAGTTGGGCGTAAACACGCGCGCCGCTCGTTCATACAGCGCCGTTTGATCCACGGGCGTTTGACGATTCATTGTTGTTCCATTTGTGAAGCGAGAAAAAAGCGGAAGGAAATCGCAGGGAAAGGCGAAGATGCGATTAAACGTTTTCGCCTTCGGGCATGCCGTGGCGCTCACGGAAGCGCTCTTTCGAAATCGCCTGCGAAGTCAGCAGTGACAAATCAGCGTCGGGACTAAAAACGCAAAGCCACATGGTGTGCCCCCAGAAAGACTGCGTTTGAATTACACCCGGCAATTTCTCACGAATGACGCTGGCTTCAACAATGCCAAAGATTTCGGGAATTTCGTCTTCGTCGGACTTGGGTAACGCGATGATGACGTACTCAACCTTGGGCAACACGCTCGCCTGTTCCAAGTTCCAAGTCGCCATGCTGTGGTACTTTTGATCCAACTTGGAACGGAACACACGACCATGCACAACAAGCATTTTGCCTTTAAGGTTGTTGCGCAAAATTGGCAGGACGTAGGTGTTCCACTTGTAAAGACGCGAAACCAAGCTTTCACCATCTTTCGCGCGGCCTCGCAGCAACGGCCACAAACGCCACAAGATGATGAACAAGCCCAGGATGCACGCTCCGCCAATCGCCAGCGCCATGCTCATAAAGGACATCGAGCCTCCAAGCTTCAATGATTAAAGGATATAACGGCTCAAGTCTTCGTCGGCCAGAACCGGTCCCAACCGACGTTTCACTTCAGCGCCATCGATCACAACGGTTTGCCCCGCAAGTTCTGGACCTTGGAACGAGACTTCTTCGAGCAAAGCCTCAAAGACAGTGTGCAACCGACGCGCGCCAATGTTCTCAAGTCGAGTGTTCGCCTCATAAGCTACGCGAGCAATCTCGGCAAGAGCATCCTCACTAAATGTGAGATTTACATTTTCGGTGGCGAGCAACGCTGTGTATTGCTTGGTCAGACTATTTTCAGGCTCGACCAAAATGCGCAAAAAGTCCGCTTCAGTCAGCGTTTCAAGTTCCACGCGAATTGGGAAACGACCTTGCAGTTCCGGAATCAAATCCGAAACTTTGGATTCATGGAACGCGCCCGCCGCAATAAAGAGAATGTGATCGGTCTTCACAACGCCGTACTTGGTCGTTACGGAAGAACCTTCAACCAGCGGCAGCAAATCGCGCTGCACACCACCACGGCTTACATCCGGACCATTACCGCCGCCGCGACCTTGATGAAGCGCAATCTTGTCGATCTCATCGATGAAAATGATGCCCGCCGTTTGCACGCGTTCCAGCGCGGTTTCGGTCACCTTTTCCATGTCAACGAGCTTTTCGCTCTCTTCAGCCGTGAAAATCCGAATTGCCTGCTCGACCGTGACTTCGCGTTTCGCGCGCTCAGCCTCTTTTTGGCCAAATCCCATTGTGCCGATCGAACCCAGCGTGGCGCCAAACGACGACTTAAAGTTTTGAAGCACTTCATCCAAACCGGAACCGGCGCAAATCTCAATCGCTGGCATGTCGTGCTTTTCAGCAGCGTCAATTTCAACGGTTTCGTCGTCTAACTCACCTGCGTGCAGGCGATTTTTCAAAACAGCCTTCGCATCCAACAGCACCGGCGCTTTGGTGTCGAGCACTGTTTCACCAGTAGGCGACACGGCAAAAAGTCGAGGTTCACCCAAATCGGCCGGCGGCTTCGTGCCTTGACGACGCGCCTCTGACTTGGGTTGCTTGTCCTTTTCCTTGGCCCAAAGCAGATCAAACACGCGCGCTTCTGCGGCCGCCTTCGCTGATTCCTCAGCTTTGGCCAACGCTTCGCCTTTGATCATCGCGATGCCAATCTCCACCAAATCGCGGACCATCGATTCCACATCGCGGCCCACGTACCCCACTTCGGTGAACTTGCTCGCTTCAACCTTAATGAACGGCGCTTGACCTAACTTCGCCAATCGTCGAGCAATTTCGGTTTTACCAACGCCAGTGGGACCAATGAGAATGATGTTTTTGGGCGCAATCTCATCGCGCAATTCTTCTGGCACCGACTGACGACGCCAGCGATTTCGCAGCGCAATGGCCACCGCACGCTTCGCTTTGTCCTGACTAATAATATAGCGATCGAGCTCCGCGACCGTTTCGCGCGGCGTCAACATGGGAGACGTCATGATCACCTTACGCCTCGCAGTCGAGGCTCTCCAAAACCAGGTTGTCGTTTGTGTAGATGTCGATCGAAGCCGCAATGTGCAGCGATTCGCGCGCAATCGTTTCCGCGTCCAAATCGGTGTGCTTCAAAAGGGCGAGCGCGGCTGAGTAGGCGTAATTGCCACCGCTGCCAATCGCAATCGCAGGCGCATCCGGTTCAATCACATCGCCCGTGCCGCTCAAAAGCAGCGTTTTGTGCTTGTCCGCCACAAGCAAGAGCGCTTCCAGCTGTCGAAGAGCGCGATCGGTTCGCCACTCCTTCGCAAGCTCCACCGCAGCGCGCGTGAGGTTCTTGTTGTAAGCCTTCAGTTTCGCTTCGAATTTCTCGAACAGCGTAAAGGCATCTGCTGTCGCGCCTGCGAAACCAGTCAGCACTTCACCGTCGAGCAAGCGTCGCACTTTGACAGCCGAGCCTTTCATGACGGTGTTTCCCAAAGAAACCTGGCCGTCGCCGCAGAACACAACTTTATTCTTGGTTCGCACGGCGAGAATCGTCGTGCCGTGAAAAGTGATACCGCTCATGCACATCCCTAAAAAAGAAACGCAATGCTAAATGCCACGTTACGCGCGTCAAGTCGACTCTTCAGCTAAATGAGCACGCGGATGCGCTTTGTCGTACGTCTGCATCAACATTTCCACCTGAATGTGTGTGTATTTTTGTGTGGTCGACAAGCTTGAGTGACCGAGCAATTCCTGAATGCTGCGCAGATCAGCACCACTTGCGAGCATGTGAGTCGCGCACGCGTGGCGCAGCCAGTGCGGAGTAGCACCCGCTTGCTGGCATGAAAGTCGCGATTGTTCCACCAATCGTTGAATCGCGCGCGGCCCCATTCGACCACCCCGCGAACTTCGAAACAGCGCGGTTGCGTGTTCTTCTTTGCCACACAATTCCGGACGGCGCGGCAAATACGCGCGAAGCGCCGCAAGTGCATAGCTGCCAATCGGAACCAGTCGAGTTTTATTGCCTTTTCCCAGAACGCGAACCAGCTTTTGCGCCAAATCCACGTCACCCAAGTCAAGGTTGGACACTTCGCTCACACGCAACCCCGAGCTGTAACACAACTCTAAAATCGCGCGATCGCGCACCGCCGTCGCCTCATCGCCTTTTGGCGCTTCCACCAAACGCGCCGCGTCGTCCGCCGATAAAAATCGCGGCGTTCGCTTGTCCAACTTGGGCGTCCGAACTGCATCCGCCGGATTTTGCTCCAAAACGCCGGTGCGAACCAAAAAGCGAAAATACGCTCGAACCGCCGCCAAACGCCTGCCAATCGTGGCCGGACTCAGCGATTCGTCGTAAAGCGACTTCAAGTACGACCGCACAAGCAGCTTTTTCACCTTTGCCGGGTCAAAGTCACCCAGTTTTGAAACCGCAAAATCCACAAAAAATCCGAGATCTGCGCAGTACCCCTTTACAGTTAACGGGCTCAAGCGCCGCTCGGTTGCCAGGTAACGTTGAAAAGCATCTCGTGTGTCCATGTAGGTAAAAATACTACGAGCAGAAAAACTCGCCAAAAAACTTGAGTCCTCGCCGTAGATGATTAGATTCCTCCGCCGAAAAATCGAGATAGGAGATCTGTGATGGCAGAAGATTTCTATAAAATCCTTGGTGTTAGCCGTAGTGCGACAACGGACGAAATCAAAAAGAGCTATCGCAAGCTCGCACAACAGCTTCACCCCGACAAAAATCCGGACAACCCCAAAGCGGAAGAACAATTCAAAGAAGTCAACGCCGCCTGGGCAGTGTTGGGCGACGAAAAAAAACGTAAACTTTACGATGAGTTCGGCATTGATGGCCTCCGCGAAGGCTTCAACGCGGACGCCGCGCGTGCATATGGCCGCGGCCCGGGCGGATTCAACTTTGGTGGCGGCGGTTTTGAAGGCTTCGGCGGCTTTGGCGACCTGGACGATCTGTTAGGTGGCCTTTTTGGCGGAATG
>JAZUEA010000271.1:0-1927 GCA_045639945.1 Myxococcota bacterium | reverse complement strand
CGCCGCCGTTGCTCGCTGTGCACTGGTAAGTGTCGCAAACGTCACCACGACCATCGCCGTCAACGTCGGACTGGTTCGGGTTCGACATGTTCGGGCAGTTGTCGCAAACGTCGCCGATACCATCGCCATCAGCGTCGGTCTGGTCGGGGTTCGGCGTGTCGGGACAGTTATCAATGCGGTCCGGCACACCATCGTTATCGCGGTCCGCTTCAACGCCGATCATGCCGCCGTTGAGTGTAACACCTGCGAACGGCAAGTTATTTTCGGAGCAACAGTCATCGATCTGGGTGATGACCACGCGGTTAATGCCGTGACGTGCGTAAGCCGCCAAGTTTGCAGTGTTTTGCGATTGCTGCGCGTAATAAACGTAGCTTTCGTCAACCACGATACCGTCGGGGTAAGCTTCGTTGAAAATGGTGATACGGCTACCATCATCCATTTTATCAACGTTGGAGTTACCAAGCGGCTTGAAGGTAACGGTAAATTCGTTGATTGCAACGTAACTCGGCAGGTTTACGAAGGTCTGGAAGTAGGTAAAGTCTGCGTAGTAGCGATTGTAGGTACCTAAGGCATTACCGTTCTCTGTAATACACGTCTTTGCACGATAGTTATTTGGGAAATAGCTCGTCGCTTTGCAAACACGAGAGTTGCCGGAACCAACCGTAAAGTGAATGGTTTCAGGATCTGTACACGTGTAATTGCCGAAACCAGAGTTGCTTTGAACAGCATTTGGATCACAAGCGCGCCAACCATCATCCTCTTCAGGAGGAATGACAGCATTGGCATACAAGCACTTGTCACCGTGTGAACCATTTTGGTTTCTTGAATTCGGTTTACAGGTTGACGGCAACTGCACCAAGCCCCAAGGGTTAACAGAGTAATCATCGTTCTCAGTTCCCATTTCGAGACCATCGTGCATTTCCCACGGCGTACGGGTTTGCGCTCCGGCCAGCGAGGGCCCCAGAGCAGAAACCGCAAGAGCAAGCGCTAAATATTTATATTGCATGTTGTTCCTCCTTAAGCGGCCGGAGTGCGTACAATTTTAAACATTAAAACGTCAAAACGCTCAAAAGTCTTAAATAAAAACGTAAATAACTTTACGCGATCCTACACTACTACGTGCAAGAAATAGTTTAAGTCTTTAAAATTATTATACAATTTTGTGTTTGTTTTGTGTGAATCGCTCTTAATTGAAGAGCCAATAGAGAAAATCTAAAAACCCTCACATTGCGGGAACATAGGTCGCAAGTTGTGACAGGCAGAGGCGGGTTGCAATCAGCGTATCGCGACGCTCGTATTCCGAGAAGCGATATTGCAAGCGGTAATCCGCTGGCGCTTCAAACGGAGACGCCGGATCGGAAACCAGTGCAATGATGACCTCGATGGGCATGGGACTCTTTGGATGAAAGCCAAATCCCACAGCAGGACCGGCGGCATCCACCGAGCGCAATCCCAGCTTTTTAGCCAACACACGAATGCGCATCAATTCGATCAAGTTTGAAACCGGACCAGGCAGCGGACCAAAACGATCCTGCATTTCTGTGCGGCATTCGAGCACTGCTTCTTCGTCGTCGCAATTCGAAAGTCGCTTGTAGAGAACCAAGCGTAAGTGCGTGTCTGGCACGTATTCTTCGGGAATTCGCGCATGCACTTGCAGATTGATCTCTGGGTCAAATTCTACCCGAACCTCTTCTCCGCGCAATCGATGCACCGCTTCTTCGATGAGCTGACTATATAGATCTAGGCCAACCGCTTGAACCTGACCTTTTTGGCGCGTACCCAGCATTTCGCCAGCACCGCGCAGCTCCAAATCGTGACTTGCGACGTGAAAACCTGAACCTAACTCTGTGAATTTATTGATAACAGCCAATCGTTTGCGCGCTTCTTCGTTAAGCACCGACTCGCTGGGCACCAACAAATAGCAGTA
>JAZUEA010000270.1:0-3647 GCA_045639945.1 Myxococcota bacterium | reverse complement strand
TGGTGCTGGAACCGGTGGTGCCACGGTAAACGCGGAATACGTAGTTGAGCTCGTCGCCGTCGGCGTCAAAGGATGGACGTACTTCAAGCGTGGGGCGAACGGTGTCCACAGCGCTGCCGTTGACGGGCGAGCGCGGCGTCGGCGGGGTAGGCAGCGTGTTTTCGGCGTTCACGGTAAAGTGCTGAACTGGGCTCCAGTTGCTTTCCGCTGGGCCGCTCAAAGCTTGAACGCGCCAAGTGTAGGTGACGTCTTCTTCGAGTACGTTGTCGTCAACGACACAGTCGACCACTGTGCCGCTTTCTTCGAAGTCTTCGACCTGAATGGACGGGCTTTCCCAAATCTTTTGGCCAACTTCTGGACCTTTCGCGGACCAGATTTCGAAGACGGCGGAAACGGTCGCGAGCGAAGGCGTGTCCACGATGTTTTGGCCGGTCAAGTTGGCTTTGAGCGTGGGCGTTGCGGTGTGAATGCGCTCGTTCTCGTTCGGGCTCATCAACTCGGGCGTGAACGGACCGTCGAATTCGAACGGGTTGGTGCCTTCGGTGTACTCAAGCAAAGTCGAGCGGCCATCGTTGTCGGGATCGCGTTCTGCGTCGCGCATGTTTGTCGGATCGAGGCAGGTCGCCGGATCGGCCATATCGGCGCAGGTTTCGGCTTCCCAGCTGTCGGGCAAGCCGTCGCGATCGTCGTCACGCATGATGATGTCGAGCAAGAAGGTTTTTTGCGTAAGGCCGCCGTCGCCGTCATCCGCGCGAACGGTGATGGAAATCGGGCTTTGGCTGCATTGTGCCCAAGTGGGAGTGAAGGCAAAAACGCCGGTTTGCGGATCAATGCTCGAATCTGCCGGTGGGTTGAGAAGCGAGTAGGTGATCACGTCGTTTTCGCCTGCCGGATCGCTGGCCACGATTTGCGTGCTGTAGGCGTGACCTTCCGTCGCGGCGGGCAACGTTTCGGTTACGAATGTAGGCGCGGCGTTTTGAATGATGGCGACCGTGCCGACTGTGGTCTGATGACCTGCTTCATCTTCAACAGTGAGTGAAGCGGCGTATGTTTTGTTGTCGGTCGTTGTAAACGCGTAAGTGTGGATTTGATCAGCACTTTCTGTAACGACGATTTCTTCGCCATTTCCAAACACGTTCCAGCGAAGTTTGAAGCTTGTCTCGCCAGGGTCATCGATGTCGGCGTTGAAACGGAGCGATTCGCCTTCTTTTACGGGCGAGTTCGAGCGCAGCGTAACGCGTGGTGCAATTTCGTCGACGATCACGCGCAAGTGACCATTGATGACAGCGGGCGTGTACGTCGATTCGTCGGTGACTTTGAGGTTGATGTCGGCTGTGCCTGGTTGCGAGAACGACCACTCAAGCGTTGCATTTTGTGTCTGAATTTCGCTGATTTCGTAATCATTCAGCGAGCTTGCACGGTTCGGCAAAAGCTTAATGTCGTAGTCGTAGGTGAGTGTGTCCAGGCCTGGTTCTTCAGCGCGAGGAGCCAACGTCACCGAAACGCCCGGCTGAACGTGGTAATAGCCGGACTCATCGGTGTTCATGGGCAAGCCATCGGAAAGAATAACGAAATCGACCGTGGGCGCCGCGTTTTCAACGAACATTGTAAACGGTCGAACGGTGGAAGCGCCGCGACCATCAGTGGCTCGGCAGTTGAGGGTGATTTCGCCTTCTTCACGCAAGTTGCCGCGAACGGTGGGGCCGGCGTTCAAAAGTTCGAATTCGCCGTCGCCATCCAAATCCCAGTCGTATGTAATGACATTGTCGCCCAGATCGTGCGCTTTGGCGGTCAACGAGAAATCGGCACCTTCTTGGGTGACCAAGTACGGCTCGGCGAAAGTCTCGTTATGAACGGTGAGTGTGAAAGCCGATGCGTCAAAGATGGGCGGCGCGTTTTCAACGTAAACCGGGAAGATGTGCTGCGACTCGGATTGGCCATCGCTCACCTTAACGCCCACGCTGTAGGTGAAGGTGTAGTCGTAGGTGTAAGCAACGCTCGGGCTGGACTGCGGGCCCACTTCATAGATGCGGTCGCCGTTGAAGTCGAACGAGTAGCTCAAGTTGCTGCTGGCGTCGTACGCCAAAACCGTGAACTCGATTGGGACGTTTTCGTAAGCGACGCCGTTTTCTTGGCCGTTGATTAAGAGTCCATTGATTTGCGGCGCGATGTTTTGCGTGCGAACGGTGCGCGTGATTGTGTTGCTGCAAAGTTGCGAATCGCAAACCGTAATCGAAAGCGTATAGGTGTCGATGTCGAACAGCGTGACAGGAATTACAGCCGGGCGATCACTGGTGGTTGTCGTGAGCGTGCGTTCAACACGGCCGTTGCGCGCAATGTCGATTTGGTACTTGAGAGGCTGAACACCGCGATCGGTTGCCCAAATCGAAACGTTGGTGGGAATGCCCTGATCGAAGATGTTTTCAGTTTCACTCAGGCTGGTCGACGTGAGTTCCGGTTGGTAGTTCTTGATGCTTGCGGAGAAGTTGGCAACCGATTCGCCGCCGTCGCCGTCTTTGGCGCGCATGTGAGCAGCGTAGTTTCCGGGCTCAACGTACAGGTGCGAGTAGCTGTAGCCGTTGTTTTCGTCCGGCGTGAGCTCAACGTCGGTTTCTTCGTAAACGCCGTCGCCATCCCAGTCGAAGTCGAATGTGATGTGATCTTCGGTGCCCACGTCAGAGGCAATGGAGCGAGTCGAGAACTGTGCGCCTTCGTCGATGGTGGGGCTGACGCTTTCAACTCGCAGGCTGGGTGGAACATATCGAACTTCGATGCGAGCGGTGTCGATATCGAAAAGATAAGGGTGCGCGCTGTACACAACTTTGGCGCGAGCAAAGTAAACACCGTTTTGAGTCGCGTTGAATTGCACGCGAGCGGTGGAGCTATCGTCAAAGTCGCCGTCGCCGTCCAAATCCCAGCTGTAAGTGAGCGTGCCTGCGAGTTCGCTGGTCGCGTTTGCCTCGAGCATAATGGACGAGCCTTCGTTGGTAACGTACGGGCCGCCCGCTTCAATGACTGGGTATTGCGAGTTGGCACGCACGCCGAAGTTTGCGATACGCGCGATATAGTTGGTGCTTAAGCCTTTCACTGCGTCCGCTTTGTGAGCGCTTTGCAATTGCTGCAATTCCGCGCGAGCGGCGTCGCGATTAGCCTCGTGCACGATCATGGTCAAAAGCGCGATGGTTTCAGACGGCGCAATCGTGATGTCTTGGTATTCCCAATAAATCGCGCCGGCATGTTCTTCTTCGGAATCTGGATAACCCTGTGAAATGATTACAGGTTTTTGCGTCGCGCCAGCGCCATAAATGACAACACCCAGTGCCGAAGTGCCGCCGTTTTCATTTTCGTCATCCAACAAAATCCAGCGATCATCAACGGTTAGCTCATCATCTTCGATGCTGCTGATGAGCACTTTGGCGTTGTTGTCTTTGATGGTGCCTTGGCCGTTTGCCACGCTACCGTAACGAATGTGAACGGTGATGGGCTCGGTGGTTGTGTTGCGGAAGGTATCGAAAATACGGAAGAAATTGTTCGCATTTTCGGAAACGGTGTCACTGTTAGGCGAGTAAACGCGGCGTTGAACCGTTAAGCCTGCGAGTTGAGCAGCCGGCAACGTGTACTGTGACAGGTTTGAGTCAAGTACGGGG
>JAZUEA010000269.1:0-22717 GCA_045639945.1 Myxococcota bacterium | reverse complement strand
CTGACATCTTGGTGAGCGCCGATCAATTCGACTCGCAAGCCGGCTACTACCTGTCTCACTTCCAAACCGGCTTCATTTTCTACGGCGGACAAGACCTCACCAACGTCGCATACAGCACAGATGCCACGCCGTACGCCGCCGGAACGGCCATTAAACTTGAAACGCCGCCTGAAGACTGCGCAACCGAATTCAATTACATGGCAATGAGTTACGCCGCTGACATCAACGGCAACAGCGTTCCCGGCATCATTGTGGGTTCCTACATCGCCAAACGCGCGGTGCTTTACGACGCAGAGGGCGCAGCCATCGCCTGCCTTGCAGGCAACGCTGATTTCGGTCACTTTGTCGACTTTGTTGGCGATTTCAACGACGACGGCTTCATTGATCTCATGAGCAGCGCCGAAACCGACTCTCAAAGCGGCGTTTACGCAGGTAACATCTACTTCAACAACGGCACCGGCAACTTCGGAACGCCCACCGCTTTGGACACCCGCCGCCGTATCGCCGACCTTACGTTGAGCCAAAGCGCTATGATGCTTCAAGGCATTGCTGGCGTGGGCGACTTCAACGGCGACGGATACGTGGACGTTGCAACTGCACACTTTGACGGCGATCAGCTCATCGTCACAATTCACTACTGAGGTCTCGATGAACGAACAAAAAAAAGCCACAGAGAAGCGGACTTACAGCAAACCCCAAATCGAATCTTCGACCGTTTTTGAGCGAAAAGCGCTGGGAGAATGTCGAAACGGCAAGCTCATGAATAGCCCGATCATTCCGACACAGCGCTGCCTGATGAAATCGTGAGCACCTGCCGCCTCTCACTCGCCGGCCTTACGTTTGAGTTTGTGGGCCCCGAGTCGTGCATTGCGCTTTTTTGCAATCGCGCCACGCCGTTTCTCACCAACGATCCGCCTGATTTTCACATTGAGCTCATAAAGACGCGCGCCAAACTCTCTGATATTAAAGAGGAATCAGAAGATTTTCTTTCTTATTCAGAATCTCAGCGAGGTTTCTCGATTGAAATTCACGGGCGCGAAGCAAAAGCAGAACTTCACACAAGATTCGCGTCGTTCGCAGTTTTAGATTTGCTTTTGCAGCGCGAACTTTTGAAGTTGGGTGGACTCGTTTTGCACGCTGCAGGCGGCGTTTTTCAAAATCAAGGCTGGCTCTTGCTCGGACCTTCAGGCGCTGGCAAAAGCACAGCCGCGTATCATGCCGGATTTCAAAAGGTTTTGAGCGACGAGCGCATTTTAGTTCGCCCGACTTCAAACGGTTTTGAAATGTGGAGCACGCCGTTTTGGAGTCGCCCACGTCGAAAACCAATGATCGCCGACAAAGCAGCGCTCAACGTGATTGCGTGGTTAAAAAAAGCACCGCCAAGCGATTTAACGCCCAGATTTCAAAAAACAGAAATTTCTGAAATCATTAAAGATTTACTCAAATGCGCCACAATTTACCAAAGCGAACAGCAAAGCGTGCGCGCTTTTGAGAACGCCTGCGAACTCGCTTCAAGCGTCCAAGGCGGTGAACTTCAGTTTCCAAAAGAGGGACCGTGGATTTTCCAAATCATCCAAAGGACTTAGCAAATCTCGGACCTTGGCTCACCGACGCCCAAATTCCGTGGAGCGTGCAATGGGACACCACTTGGAACTGTGATCTCCGCTGTATCCACTGCTACTTGACCGCTCGCGATTTAGACGAGCTCACATTCGCAGAACAGTGCAGAATCATTGAAGAACTCGCGCAAGCTGGCACGATGTTTCTCCTGTTTTCCGGCGGCGATCCGTTCATTCGCAGCGACTTTCTCGATTTGCTCGCACGCGCACGCGACAGATTGTTTGACGTTCGGATCAACACAACAGGACTTCGAATCGATCAAAACTGCGCGAAATCACTTGCAAATCTCGGAATTTCTCGCGTTTCACTTTCGCTTTATGGCGCACACCCTGAATCACACGAGTGCATCACGCTCAAAAAAGGGACATTTGACGCCACGCTCAAAGCTGCCCGATTCCTTGCTGAAGCCGGCGTTCCGCTCTCATTAAAGACATTGGTTTTTCAAAAAAACCTGCATGATTTCGAGCAGATAGAAGAAATTGCCCGCGATTTAGGTGCCGACTGGGAAGTTTCAACCACGATTTTTCCAGACCACTCTGCCAGCGATCGACCTTGCGCTCTAAGTTTGCCGCTGCCGAAACAAGTCGAAATCTTGAAAGCAGATTTGACTCGCTCGAACACGCACCAAGCTGAAGAACACATTGAAAATATTGAAGAAATTTCCAATTTCAACGAACCAATTTGCCAAGCAGGATTCACTCAAGCCGCAATTTCTCCAAACGGCAACGTGACACCGTGCGTTTTATGGCAACGCTCACTCGGAAACTTACGCGAGCAAAGTTTCTCCGAAATTTGGAACGGCGAAAAAGCGAATCAAATCCGAAAGTTAAAGTTAGGTGATTACCAAAAAGTCTGCGGCGAATGCGGACTTTTTGAAAAATGCGCATTCTGTCCCGGCGTTTGCGAATTGCGCCATCAAACGCCCATCGCATGCGACCGTTTTATTTGCGAACTCACCCAACTCCGACTTGCCGCCTACGGCTCTTCCACATCAAAATGCCCAGCGCCGTGAACAAAAAATCGCGAGAAGAGCTGAAAGCTGAGCTCGAGCTGTTGATTGAATGTTTGAATCGCGACGGCCATGTTCGCCTGAAAGTACTCGGCGATTCGATGAAGCCATCCATCAAGCATGGCGATTTCATTGAGATTTACAAATCAAAGCATGCTTTTTTAGGCGACACGCTCGCGGTGTTTCGAAACGATGAACTTTTGGCGCATCGCCTGATTTGGCCACCTTTTGTGCGCCTCAATCGCGACGGCCGCATTTGGCTCAAAGGCGATTCTCGCCGAAGAAGTGATGGAATTTTCAGAACTTGCGATTGTTTAGGGCGAGTTCAAAATTTATCGCGCCAACAAATGCCGCGCATCATCTATCTTGTTCTCTCCGCTTTGAGCGCGCTACAACGCGTGAACTGGGTGTCTCATCTGAGCCGTTTTTGTCAGCACGGAGTTCGCCTGTGAAGCACATTTCACTTTGCGTTTTCTCAATGTTTACAGCGACTTTTGCCTTTGCTGAGCCTGCAGAGTCTGAACTCGCAGAACCGAATTTCAACAAAGTGGACTGGGTTGCTCTCAAAGGCGGCGCTTTATCGCAAGGCGAAAAAAGTTCCAAACAGTCCATAAATATTGAAGATTTTGAGATTTCCCGCACCGAAGTCACGGTTGGCCAATACCGAGAGTGTGTTGAAGCTCAAAAATGCACAGAGCCGCTCGCTGGTGATCGCTGCAACTACGGTTACCACAGTCGAAACAACTATCCCATGAACTGTGTCACATGGGAACAAGCATCCCAGTTTGCTGCCTTTGTCGACGGTCGCCTGCCCACCGAGCAAGAATGGGAATTTGCCGCTCAAAGCGAAGGCAAAGACAAGCTCTATCCATGGGGAAAAGCTCAAGCATCTTGCCAACTTGCGTGGTTTTCCGGCTGTGATTCTTACGGTACAACCATCGTTTGCAACCGCCCTGCCGGCAACACCGAGCAAGGGCTTTGCGACATGGCTGGCAACGTTTATGAATGGACGAGCGATCGCTACACAAACGATGACGCTGAAAAAGCCGAATATCACGTGATTCGCGGCGGCGGCTTCAACGCAATCGGCTTGCAACTCATGACCACACACCGCAACGGTGCCATGGGGCAACAACCTTACATTGGTTTCCGCGTTGCTCGCAGCAAACAAGATGCTCAAAACACTGAAAATTCGGTTAAAACGCCACAGTAAAGATTGAGACGACTATTCGACACAATCTCTTTAACCATCTGAAATCATTCAACTTTTAGCATTCTCGTTTCATTTCTGCGCGTTGCAGTCGCACGTGGACTCTCGACAATTCGCAGATCTTTTGTAACCATGCGCGCCATGTCCAAGCTCGTCATGAACTGCACTCCGCGCGAAGTGCGCGTCGCTCTCCTCGAAGAGGGCAAAGTCGCAGAGATCCACGTTGAGCGGCGGCAGGATTCGAGCCTCGTCGGCAACATTTACAAGGGCCGCGTCATCCGCGTGTTGCCCGGAATGCAAGCGGCATTCGTCGACATCGGTCTTGAACGCGCAGCCTTCCTCTACGTTGCGGATATCGCCGATCCCAAGGCTTTGATGGGTGGCAACACCATTTCCGAAGCCCGCTCCGACGCACTTCGTCCGATTCAAACACTTCTCCACGAAGGCCAGGAGTTGATGGCCCAAATCGCCAAGGAGCCAATCGGCACCAAAGGCGCACGCGTCACCAACCACATCAGCATTGCTGGTCGTCACCTGGTCTACATGCCTACAGTTGACCACATCGGCATCAGTCGCCGCATCACCGACGAAGAAGAGCGCCGCCGTTTGCGCGAATTGCTCGAAGCGCTCATTCCTGAAGGTGGCGGATTCGTTGCGCGCACCGCAGCAGAAGGATGCACCGCCGACGAACTTCGCGCAGACTTGGAATTTTTGCGCCAAGTTTGGAACGACATTCTGAGCCGCATGGAAACGTGCGCCGCACCCACCACACTTTACGAAGATCTCGATTTGGTGCTGCGCTCCGCTCGCGATTTGGTCACGCCGTCACTCGAAGAAATTATCGTCGACACGCGTGAGGACTACGAACGTTTGATCCGGTTCATGCGCCGGTTCATGCCGCACTACGTCGATCGCATTCACTTGGCGCCCACAACCGAGCCGATTTTCGAAGCGTACGGCATCGAAATCGAACTCAACCGCGCACTCAGCCGCAAAGTCTGGTTGCGTTCCGGCGGCCACTTGATCATCGACCAAACCGAAGCGCTCACCGCCATTGACGTGAACACCGGCCGCTACGTGGGTCGCCACAACCTTGAAGAAACGATTCTCAAAACCAACCTTGAGGCGGTTCACGAAATCGTTTACCAGCTACGGTTGCGCAACTTAGGCGGCATCATCATCATCGATTTCATCGACATGGAAAACGAGGCGAGCCGCAACCGCGTCTACACCGCACTTTCCGATGCTCTCCAAGCCGACCGCGCCAAAACCAACATTCTTAAATTGAGCGAGTTGGGCCTGGTTGAAATGACAAGAAAGCGTGTTCGTGACTCGCTTTTGCGCACTTTGAGCGAACCGTGTTTCTACTGCGACGGCTCTGGATTCTTGAAGAGTCGAGCCTCTGTGGCCTACGAGCTCTATCGTCACCTGGCCCGCGAAACGCAAAATATTTCCGAGACCGACATTCAAATCGACCTACATCCGCGCGTGGCACAACAAATCCGCGACGAGGAACAGGCGATGATGTTCGAACTCGAAGCGCGCACCGGCAAACACTTCATTCTTAACGAGCGCCCCGATTTTCATTTGGAGCACTTCGAGTTCTTCGGGCGCCGCGCCTGATTCAAATCTCACAAATCAAGCGAGCGGTCACGCCGGCTTTCGAGCCACGGCGCAAACCCACTCGCCTTGCTCGTGCAAATGCACATTCGGAAAACCCGCTTCATTCATTGCTTTCGCAATCATTTCGGGCGTATCGATGCGCATGTCGATAATCTTGCACAGTTTTGAATCCGGCGCAGGCACAGAATCTTCGTTGCAAATCGCAAGCTGACCACCAGGCTTGAGCGCTGCAAAGCACGCCTTAAACGCCGCCACCAAATCCGGCCAGTAATAGATCGTTTCAAAGCCAGTAATGACATCCAAGCTTTCAGCTTCAAATGGCAAGTGTTCGGCGTCGCCCTGGTAAATTTTGCAGCGGCCTGCGCCAATTTCTTTTTTATTTTGAGAGGTTGCAGCTTTAACGCTTTGCTCAGAGGCGTCCACTCCAAACACGTTGGCGTTCGGGCAGCTCTCCAACATCGACCTCACCACAAAACCGCTACCGCAACCAATGTCCGCCGCCGACTCAACATTGCTCAAATCGACCTTGCTCAGGCCCCATTTGTAGAGCTCTTGGTGGTGGCGATTCATCCACCACAAAAAGAATTTGCCGCCCGCATCCGTTTTGGGCAGTCGCGCGTTTTTGAGCACATTGGGCGTAAAATGAAGCATGAAGAGAGAAATGAGTCGCATTGAAAATTCATCAAAATCAAGAGGTTAAGAATTCATAGCGATTTGATAGGCAATCAAGTGCTGTCATAGCGCACCGCCCCGCAAATCGAAACGATCTTGTGAAACACGTTTCGCGATTTTAAGCACGTGAAAAATGGAGAATTAGAAAAGGCAAAGAGAAAAGTGATTGTATTTCAATGAGATAGAGTGACTACCGGGCGGGACGTTCGCGTGTTCTGAACCAACCTCGAACTTTTTCCATGCCTTTGCGCTGACTTTCAGGCGCTCGGCGATTGCACGTTGAAATTTCGTCAGATCCTTCCGGTGCACCCCAACGTATCTCATTGCAATCATTGAGGTTATAGGCCATTTCGAGCGATTCCAAGCGTTTGACCAACTCAGCCAAGGTGACACGCTGCATTGAACCATCCGAGCGTTGGTAGGTTATCGCGTTTTTCTCAAGTCCTTCCGCGATTTGCGCATCGACACGTTTCAAAGTTTCCTGCAAATCTTCAGGCTTTACGCCAAATCGCTGCGGCTGCTTCGCAAGCTGATTGTGGAATTGTAAAACCGTGTCAAAAGAGATGAGCAAACGTAAGTCACGACTTGGCGTGGCAAAATCCTCCCACGGACCTGTCGTGAGAAAAATATCCGATCCATTAGGCAACGGAATCGGCGCCGCACCGCTGCTGCGTGAACGCATAAAATCGTCGCCCATTTGAACCGCCAAAACGCGACGATCAGTCACTTCGTGCAAGGCAGCAAGCAGCGATTCCGCACGCTTAAACGGATCGAGCGGTTTTGGATTTTCAACGGCTTGAACGCCAGCGTAGAAATCTTCTTTGCTGCCTTCGTACTGAACTTTAGAAAACGGCGAGAAAGTCTTTGAATTCTTTAACGTTTCGTTATCGCGCATCACGATTTCGCCGTGCTCATACGCAAGCGGCCGAAACGCCTTAAAACCCGCTCCCACGTCGGTCGTGTCCGGCGTAAACAAAAACGAACCTTCCCAAAAACGACGCCGACCAATCACCGCATCCGGCTGAGCGTCCGCACCGATCAGCGCGCCGTACTTGTCACCTTCTTGCGGCACAAATCCCGCAACGATGAGCACGTGCCCGTACGGATCTGCGAAAAGCGTGCCAGGACGAAGCGACTTGCGGTCAAGCGGCACCGGATAAAAATCGGTGTTTTCATCATCCGGCAACGTTCGCCCCGACGATGAATGTGCGCGACCACGAATCACGCGCCGCAAAAATGTCGCGCCCGGATTCGAAGTTTTCAGTTTGTCGTCAAAAGTGAGGTTGGTTTGCAGATCCGTGCACTTGGTCGCGCGTCCTTTTCGACTGCGAGAACACGCGTGAATTCCCATGGGCAAGCCCAATTTCCAAGCGAAGTAAGCTCTTAAAATATAAGGCAAATCCGCGCAATCGGGTTCAAGTTTGAGCTTATTGTCTTCGCCTTCGCTCAAGTGATCCAAAAGCCAGTTGCGACTCGAATCTGCGAGCAAAACATCCAAATTTTTCCAGGTTGTTTCCTCTCCATCCGACTCAAACAGAGACTCCACAAACATCGAAAACAGCGCTTCAGTGTTCGGACCCCAACCATCGCGCACCAACCACGCTTGCCCCGGCTGCGGCGGCTTCACTTCTGCTTTGCGCTCAGTCGCGACATCAAACTTTTTGCACGCAAGTAGTTGTTCTGATTGATAAATCGCGATTGTCCAACGACCTTTCGCCGGATTTTCAAAAAGCGCGCGCGCACCAAACGGCGGACCACCATAGTGCTTCAAATCGAGATCATACTCGCGGCCAGAGGGCTCACGAACGCGCAGCGAAGTTTGAGCTAAATCCTCGTAACTTGTTGCTAAAACGTTGAGCGGCTGCTTCGTGTTTGGCCGATACGGCGATAAAAAGAACGAGATTTTCGGCGCATTTTCAGCTTTAGCCGGACAGCCCTCACTCAAATCTTGTGTATTTCTGGTGGGATGCGAGCTTTCTAGCGAATTTTCATGTTCCGGATTTTCAACCGAACCAAAAATCGCAAGCTGAGTCATGCGCTCCAGAAAGCTGCGACGCTTCGTATTTCGCCCAAGCTCCAACGTGGACACATCCACGCGATCGGCGCGGCGAATCACATCGCTAAACTCCGACGGCTCCAAGTATTCCGAAAAACTGTGCAGCGCCATCGGCGTGCCATTCGCATCCCGCCCCAGATAAATCATGATGTGGCCAGGAAATTGAATCAGCACAATGCCCTGCTTTTGCGCCTGATCAAGAGCCGAAATCCGCTCTTCGTCGGTTGTCAAATGCGAGACATCCACCACTCGCGGCGCAAATTTCGCCTGATCTGCACTGTGGCGCGGTAACTCCAACCCCAATCGCCGGAAAAGGTCGCTCACAAGTCGCGAACAATCCGGATGATTCTCGCGATCTCCCCAACCGTACGGCTCACCCAAACGCGCAAACGCAGATTCAAAAAATGCTCGGCGCGTAAATTCTCGACTCGTCGACGAGAAAACGTTTTGATAATCGCTAGTTGCGAGAATTTGAAAATTTTTAGGACCTGCAACAATTGCCTTGTCGCCCTGCTGTGCACAAAGCGTGCCTGCTTTAAGATTTAGCTCGGGCAAATCACGCAAAACTTCGAATTTATCAGCAGTTAGAAACGCTGACTCAAGCGAATCTGGCACTATCGGCGAAAGCGCTGCCGTTTTTGGCACAAATCCCAGCGTGGTTTTGGAGCGAATCAAAAGCCACGGCGATTCAGTTTCAAAAACCTGAATTATTTCCTGAGGTTGCACCGCACTGCAGGCGTTTCGGTCAAACAGCAAATCGAGCGCCGGAGTAAAAAGACCACCTTCGAGCGGAATGCAGCGAACCGGCAGCGCTTCGTAAGCCACGCGCAAAGCTGGAACATCCGAAATCACTGGAATTTCGGGAACTTCGCAGGTTTCACCCGAACTCGTCAGCAAATCTTCATTGGCACAGCGAATGCGAAATCCGTCAAAGCGGCGCGCCAAATGCGAAGGAATATCGCCCTCTTCCGCTCTCAAGTTGCCGAAACCGAATTCCGGCGCATTGCGTTGGTTTTGGTGAGCGGCAATCTCATCGCGCGACCAAAGCGGCTTATCGGCGTCCGCCCAAAGGTCGATCCACGTTTCAAAGTTGCGATCCTCAGGCGGGGTGCCCGGCAAAATTTCCGGCGCCGGCAATTCATACGGCGTTTGCAACCCATGAGAAATGTGCCTCACTCGCGAAACCAAACGTGGAAAATCGTGACGCGTTCCTCGAGGCGCACCAGATGCAAGTGCTGAAGATAAAAGAAGAATAGCGAAAGCGAAGCGATTCACAACAACCTCAAATCACAACCAGGCGCATGAAATCAACGCGCAACCTCACACACAAAAACGACAAATCGGACATTTTTGAGGATCGTGACTGCGCGCGGTGCAGTATTCGCGACCAAAATAAATCAACTGAAGATGGAGTTTTCCCCAAAGATTTCGCGGATATATCCGTTTTAAATCTTCTTCAACTTGCTCCACGTTTTTGCCTTCCGACAAGCCAAAACGCTTAGCCAAGCGATGAATGTGCGTATCCACCGGAAACGCCGGCTCGCCAAACGACTGGACCATCACCACTGATGCTGTTTTGTGTCCAACGCCTGGCAATGACTCCAACTCCTCGAAAGTATTAGGAACTTTTCCACCGAAGCGTTCGCAAATCTCACGTGCCATGGCTTTGAGTCTTTTAGATTTGGTCGGCGCGATTCCAACTTCTCTAATGATTTCGAGAATTTCCGATTCTTCCATTTGAGCCAAATCAAAAGGCGTAGGAGCGCGAGAAAAAAGCTTTGGCGTGACCATATTTACGCGTTTATCAGTGGTCTGCGCCGACAACGCCGTGGCAACCAACATGGTGAATGGATCGCTGTGATCGAGCGGAATCGGCGGATTTGGATAGAGCTCATCCAGCACCTGAGCCACTCGCAGAGCGCGTTCAATGAGCGCATCGCCGGTAAGCAACCTTGCAGAGCTATCTGAAGACTCCTCGGTTTTTATTGCAGATTTTCGCGTTCTCGATTGAGCAGTCGAGGCCTTTATTTGGTCCGTCATTGAACTTCTCGCATCACGACCTTTGTTCCATTATCCTGCGGCATTTCAGTTCGTTCATCTAGAGGCCTTATGCGCGCTTCGTTTTTCATGATTGCCGCTTGTTTCGCCGTTGTTGCCTGCGACGACGATGATTCCAATTCTGAAAACGCGGTTGATTCTGCGATTCAATCACAAGTGGACGCCACCGTTGAAACGCCCACTGTGGACGCCGCCGTTCAACCTGATGCAGCAATTGAACTCGATGCAGCGGTTGATGTGACGGCACCGTGGGAAAACCTGTGCCGCTCAAACGTCTTTGGATTTACTGCAGAATTTGAGCAAGCCTACCGAACCAAGTGGGGCGTGAACTACACCGCAGGTGCACAGAACCGCGAACCTTACGATCTTTTATATGTGACGTGGAATTCTGAAAATCCGCAACCCGGCGTTTACGATCTCTCCGGACACGATTTCTCGAACTGCGAGTTTTGCGTCTACTCACTCGATCGCTATTACCCATCATCCGGAAATTATTCGACTTTTTACTTTGCGGACGAGGGTTTCGTCGAAGTTGATTCCGTGGGCGACGCAGGCGAAACCTTCAGCGGTACATTCCACGGCGTCATGATGCGCCAGGCAACGTTGAACGAAGATCGCACTTCCACGCCTACTTCTGGCGGTAAATCCTGGTGCGCAAACGAACACACATTCAGCGCAAAGCTTCTTCAGCCAGCTGCAGAAGTTGGCGAAATTGCTTCAGATTTCACGCTTCAAAATTGTGGTTCTGAACAGCGCATTTCCATGGCGAGCTTGGCTCAACAAACCAAAGCGTTGTGGCTGATCGCAGTGGCGGGTTGGTGCTCGGCATGCGCGGCGTACATTCCGCAAGTTGAAGAATTCACCAGCCAAGTAAGTTCCGATAAAATCACGCAAATTTACGTTTTGGGCGAAAACAGCAACGAAGGCCGCCCAACGCTCAACTACTGCCGCCAATTTGCTGCGCAACACAACGTGGATCCAAACAAAGTTTTCATTGACCACGACGGCACGAACTCGTTTGCCGAACTTTTCAGCGCGCTCGATCTCACAACGGATTCAAACGGCATGTTTGGTTTGCCTTGGAACGCAGTGCTGGAATCCGACATGAATTATCGTTACTCCGACGGCGCTACAAACGAGAATTTGTCCGACATCATCGAGAGTTATCTCGACTGATCAATGGGAGCTGTGGCCACGACCTCTTACACGTGTTAATCTCGCTCACCTCATGTCGAAAAAGCGTCCACCTTCTCGGATCTTTGCTCGCCTTTACCAGCGAATTGCGGGGCTTGGCATCACGTTCCTTGCCTTTGGCGGGGTCTTTTTCTTTCTTCTTTATTTCCTGCTGAATTCGAGCTTTCCGCCAAAAATCCTCGACTTAGCACTCACGCCGCTTTTTCATGGACAGATCGGATTTGAGCGCATCACGTTTGGTCCGTGGCCGTGGCAAATTCGCGTTCTCAATTTTCACATTCTCGATCCTGAGCAAAATGCGGCGATTGCAGCCGAAGCCGTTCACATCGATCACTACGACTACTTAGGTTTGCTCGTTTTCGATGTTCACATTCCCGGCATTCGCCTAGACAAAGCCGCCATTCATCTAAAAGGCACTGCAGATCCGGACGCTTACGACGATTTGGGTCATCACCGCATTGCGATCAATATTGAACGCGCATTCTGGCCCACTTCGCCCACGCCCGACGACGGTGAACCACTCACAACCGCGCCAACGCTCAACTTTACAGACATCACACTGACCAATACCGAATTTTCCATTGAAATGCCTGGAGTTATGGTCAGTGTTCTTGACATTAACGGTCAAGGCATTCGCTATGGAATGGACATTAAAAGTCCGAACACTTCGATGGCGATTGGCGCAGAAACACTGACCACTGGCGAAGTTACAGTTCTCGTCGATTTGCAAGCTGAAGATGCTCTGGCTTCGCCACTTCAGAAAATTGCGGTACGTGCCAAAAAGTTCGTTCAGCCAGCGCCAATGATGACGGAGCTCTATTTGCCGTTCAGCGATGTCAAAGTGCAGAACTTTGACTGGAAAGGCATGAGCTTTGATATTTCAGAGATTTCCCTTTTGGCGCGGGAAGATCCAATTACCGTTCGCCAATTTGGCATGGATTTGGATGTTGCCGGTTTGCCCGAATTGCGCGCCAAAGTGGAAGCCGAAATCGGTGAATTAAACGAGCACTTGGCTCCCATTAACTTGGACCAAGTGTTTGGCGCCGTTACGCTCGACGCAGACATCAGCGGTGAATTGAGCGCGCTCGAAGGTACGTTTGGCGTTTCGGGCGAAGACATCGTAGCGTTCGGATTTCCTGTACGGCGTCTAGAGTTACAGGGTCAAAAATCAATTCTGAACAAATTCGAACTGACGCAATTCACCACGGAAGTGCTGCGCGGCGCCCTCAACGGCACAGCGTCGTTTGACCTGTACACAGGCAGCGCAGTCGTGGACATGGATTACCGCCGCCTCGATTTGGCATCGCTGCCGTTTACGCTGCCAAAGGAAGTGCAAGCGCTTGCTGAAGGCCCAATCGAAGGATTGGTGCGTGCTCGCGGTTTGCGTGTCTTGGACGACGATCGCGAAATCACGCTCGAAAGCTTTGGTGAGCTCGAGCGCAAAGGCCAAAAATCGCTGTACGCCTTGGGCAAAAATGTGCGGTTTGAACTGGGCGCACATGGCGAAGGTTTGGCGTTCACGCTGGATCACTTCAAGTTTTTGGCCGGCCCGTACAAAATTCGCAGCAACGGCCTTGCCGATCTTGAAGCGTCGCTTTTGAAAAACAGCACCACCGGCGTTCAATTTTCGCTTGGTCCACTGCTCGAAAGCTTGGGGGTGAACGACGCCAAAGGCGAAGTAGCGCTCAAACTCACAACGTCCGGCGAGCTCACTTCACCCAAAGTGCACGCGCAAATTTCCGCGTCAGGTCTAAAGTTCCAAGATTTGCCGACTGGTTCGCTGCGCAGTGAAATCGACATGGACAGCGGCACCGGACGCCTGAAAGTGGACTACTTGCGACTCAACATCGCGAACGGTCAAATCGGCGTAAAAGGTAAAATCGATTTATATAACGACAGGTTACCGCTCAATTTTACCGTATCAATCAAGGACTTAGACCTTTCCACTTTGCCGTATGGCGCGCGCGGCATTTTGAACGCCCAATTCGCTATCACCGGTTCCGCCACTTCGCCGAATGTCGAAATCGAATCCATGACCATCGACAAGCCCGGCTATGACGTGCTGGAATTTGACCAAATCGCAATTAACGGCCGATTTAAGAATAACCAAGCGGAGTTAGACCAACTCAACGTCAACTATCAAGGTCGACCGATTGTCACAGTTCAAGGAAAATATGCTTTAAAATCCGAGAAGTTTGATGCGAGTATTTTCCTGAATGAAATTCCTCTTTCCATTGCACGCGCGTTTGTGCCGGACTTGCCACTCGAAGGCAGTGTTTCGTTCAATCTTCAGGCAGAAGGCGATCTGAAACACAACACGGCGCAAGGCAATTTAGCGCTGCGCGATATCGCGTACGACACTTTTAAACTGGGCAATTCCGACTTTGAGTTGAACGTGGAAGACAGTCGTTTGGAAGTTGAGGGCGACATTTTCCAAGCGCTCAAACTTGCAGCTCAACTGCCCATTCATCCCAGCATCAAAGAGAAAGCAAACGCCAAAATCTCCTTTAATTCTCTTCACGTAGAAGATTATCTGGAATCTTTAAAGAACTCGCTCACAACCAATATTTCTGGTTCAGTGAGCGCGTCGGCTGACATCTTTAACGGCGACATTCAAGCGGTCAATTTGGAACTGACGACGCTTGAAGCAGAAACCAGCGGCATCAAAGTTTTTGCAGCTCAGCCATTGCGCGCGCACTTAAATTCAGCGTTTGCAACGTTGGAACCGCTGCACTTGGTTCAAGACGAAAGCGAGCTTGAGCTCGAGGGCAAGTTCAACCTCAAAACTCAAAACATCAACGCGCACATCAAAGGCGATCTCAATTTCGCGAGTCTCACGCCGTTCATCGAGTCCGTTTTCACAAAAATCGAGGGGTTAGCGGAACTCGATATTTCGGTTGAAGGGCCAGCAAGCGATCCACATCCCACCGGTTTTGTGCGCTTAAATTCGTTCGATGCTCGCCCTCGCATGTCGATGGTAGGTCGCGAACTTCACCTGGTTCGGCCGACCGAAATCGAGATCACGGTTCCTCAAAAGCCTAAGAAAACCGGCATGTTCGACATTGGTCTTGCGAGCAAGTTAAACGGCAAATCGAAGAACCACTTCATTTTGCGCCGCGATGAAGGCCAAATCGAAATCACCAAGCTGGACGCACACTTCTCAGAATTTGTGCCCACTCAAATTGCACTGAATCTGAACGCTGCGGAGCAATCTGTAAACGTGCCGCAAATGCTGCGTGCAACAGTTACTGCGAGCGACTTGAGCGTTGAGCTCAATCAAATCACGCTTCCCGACCAAACCACCGACTATCGCATGAAAGTGGGCGGCGATATTGACATTTTAAGCGGCGCGTACACCGGCGATATTCTTGCAGGTTCCGACATTAGCCAAGGCGTTCGCGATTCACTCGGCGGCCGCACAAAGTTGAGCAGCGTTTCGGCATTTGAAACGGTTCCGCTTTTGCGCCGACTTTTCTTGGACGTGCGCGTACACGGCGACGGCGACTTCTTCATTCAGAACCAAATCACGGCCATGACGCTCAACTTGGAAGTGCGCGAAGACGTGCGCGCCAAAGGTTACTTGACCAGCGAGCCCAACGACCGCGACAGCGACAAACTGACCATCACCGGCACTGTGGACATTTTAGACGATTCTACAGTGACTTACGCGCGTCGAGCATTCGAAGTTACCGAAGGAACCATTCTTTTGGGCGGCTCCAATTTCATGTCGGCAACCGTTGAAGCAACGCACACCTTCCAGCTGCGAAGCGATCAAGGTCCATCCAGCGGTACATTCGACAAAGGTGCAAGCAACGTAAAACTGGAGGAAGTGATTCTGAACGCTTCCGTCACGCTCGCCACGTTGCAGTCGTCGCCGGAAATCGATCTCACGTTCACCTCTTCCAGCGGTGCAAGCCAACTCGAAGTGATTACGCTGGTTTTGACCGGCAGCTTCCCGTCGGATTTGAGCGGCTCGCAAAGTGCTCAACCTGCAACGGAAATGTTGCTCGCACCAATTTTGGATTTGATCGAACGCCCGCTCGAAGAAACACTGGACATTGATTTGACGTTGACGCCTTCTGCGGATGGCTCGCTTTTCATTTCGGCAGACAAGAGTTTGTCGCGACGTTTGCGCGCCTACGCTCGCTCATCCTTGGGTGACGTTGAAGACGACAGTAATCCACCGACTTTCGGTCTTGAATATCGCTTGAACAACTTGCTCTCCAGCGAACTCATCAACGAACAAGCAAGCGGCCTCAACACCACGAGCGCTCGTCTGCGCCTGCGATGGATGCTCGACTGATGAAGCGCTTTACTCGATTTTTATGCGCCTGTTTGTGCCTGTTTCCGCTGGTAAGCCACGCTGAAACGGAAGACGATCTCACGGCCATCACAGCGGAATTCGAGCCGTTTCGCGGCAAAGTCGTCGCAGGCATTCCGATTTTGTGTGACACGTCCTTTTGCAGCGACACAGGCACCATTGCGCTGCTTTTGAAAGTGGCGCGACTCAGCGATCAAAAAGGTCAGCCGCTCGAGCCAGAAAAAGTGTCGCTGGCGTGGTCGCGCCTCATGCGGACCGGCATTTTCAGAACGCTCACCGTTGAGCCTGTAAAATCCGGCAATCGAATGCTGATTCGCTTTCAAGGAGAAGGCAACGTCATCATTCACAACCTCAACATCGAATATGCAACTTGGCAAAGCCGCATTTATCCAAAGCAATTCGAGACTGAGGTCAAAAAACGCCTGCTGCTCAAAAAAGGAGGCAACTTCCCTCCCAAGCAAGAAGATGGCTCGTACGCGCCTGACGACCAATCGCTGCTAGAGCGCCAAAAGCGCCAAATCATTAGCCTTTACGAGCAGCAGGGGTTCATTGACACCGACGTTGAAATTTCAGCCAACTACTACGGCCACAACAACAAACGCGTCGATGTCACCATCACAATCAAAGAAGGTCACCAACCCAAAGTGGGATCAGTGCTTCTCGAAGGCAATAAAACGCTGCCCTATTGGGAAGTTGTGTCGCCGATTTCCACCGCTGAAAAAGTCGACTTTTGGGAAAACTTTTTCGACATCTTCAGCATTGGTTGGTACGACCGCCGCGCACTCAAAGAGCAAGTAGCCGAAATTGAAGAACTTTATCGCGAGAAAGGCTACTACGGTGCGCGTGCTCGCTTAGAGCGTTTGGAAGGCGCCCAAGACGGCGTCATTGAAATCGGTCAATACGTTCGCCCGATCGTTCGCGTCACCGAAGGTCCAAAAGTCGACATCACCTTCGAAGGCAACGACAACGTCTCGGACGACACGCTGCGCGAACAAATCACATTCCTCACATCAGGCGCATTCGACGAAACCGAAGTGCAACTCTCCGCGCAGGCAATGACCGAGTACTACCAAACGAACGCGCGGTATTACACCCAGGTCACCGGCGTCATTGAGTGGAAAAGCGACGATCACGCGATCGTGCACTTTCTGATCAAAGAAACGCCCAAGCTCTACGTGCGCCAAATCAAGATCAAAGGCAGCGAATACTTCAGCGAGCAGAAACTCAAAGACACCATCGACACCAAAGGCGTGGCTCCATACTGGGCACTTGGCTTTGGCGCGTCGGCTGGCGTTCTTCAAGATGCCCAAATCACCAATGATCTCTTGGCAATCAAAGCACTCTACAAATCCGAGGGCTTTACCAACGTTGAGTTTTTGTGCGCTCCGCCAGGATTGACCGCTGAGCAATGGGGCGAGTCAATGCCGCGCGAAGTGGGCGAAGATAAATATGACCCCGCGCCCAAAGACATTCCGGGCATTTGGTCACCCGATCCCATCAACAACACCTGTTTCAAGTTCTACCGCGACACCACCGATTCGAACTTGCTGAACATGGAAATCGAGTTGCGCGAAGGTCTGCAAACCACAACGGGCGGTTTCGACCTCAATCCCATTTTGAAAAAAATGGATGTCCGCTACCAAGATGACGCGTACTCGATTCTGCAAAACATTGGAATTACAGACGAATTCCGCGCTTTCAAAAAAGACATTCCGCTGACCAACGAAAAAATCGACACCGTTCGCAACATGATTTTGCGCCACTATCAGCGGTCTGGTTACCTGCAAGCGCAAGTCACGCCCAGCTGTCCAACACTCGACGGTCAAACCAGCTGCTCCATGGAACGCCTTTACGGCAAGTACCTAAAGCAGGTGAAATTCAACATCGAGCAAGGTCCGCTCACTTTGGTGGACGGCATTTTGATTCGCGGCAACTTGCGCACAAAGTCGCACATTATCGCACACGAGCTTCAGCTCAAAGACGATTCACCGCTCGGCACAGAAGACTTGTTCATGAGCCAGGCAAATCTTCGTTCTTTGGGCATTTTCGACTCGGTGAAGGTCGAAACCATCAGCAGCGACGACGTGGACGTTGAGCAGAAAAACGCCGCTGTTTTGGTGCAAGTCGAAGAGACGCGTTACCAGCAAGTCGATGCGTACGTCGGTCTTCAGCTCGAATCGAACATTTCATCGGACGTGCCACTGCAATACCTGGTCGGCGCAAGTATCCGAGATCGCAACTTTTTAGGCCGCGCGCTGGAACTTGGTCTCGGTATCAATCACGCCAACCGCTGGAACACGCCGCAAGATTTAGGCGGCGACGACGCGATTATTGAAGTCGGTCCGTTCTTCAAAGATCAGCGTTTCTTGTCCACACGTTTGGATTTGTCGGTCGAAGCCAAGTTCAGCCGCGAACAAACCGCCGAACGCGATCGCTACGAAGAGGCATATTCCGCTTCCGCAACAGTGGGTTACGACTTTTACAACTTGTCGTATCCACGCGAATGGGGCCACGGTTTACGCAGCACCGTCACTACAGAATGGCGCCGAGAACGACGTCGTGCCCTCACGCTCAAAGGCGAACGACCCGCATTTGGCGAACCAACACAATCTGTAGGTATTTCGCCAGCTTTCACGTGGGATCACCGTGATTCACCGCTTCACCCAACACGCGGTTGGATGATCATTGGCAGCGCCGAACTGTTGGCCGCCGACATCAAACAAAGCGACCTGTTGCCCTCGCTGTCGTTCAAAGAAACGCTAACCGCCGAATACATTCAGCCGTTGTTCAAGCGCCACTTGCTCATCGTTCCCATGCTTCGATTGGGTGCGGTGCAAACCGACAAAGAAGAAGAAGATTTGAAAAGCGGCTTCCTCTTCAAAGCCGGCGGCGACGGCGTGACATATCCCGTTCGCGGTTACAGCGCAGCGTCCATCGATGCGTGCAACGGCGTGGAAGGCCCCGGCTGCAGTGGTGTGTTTGCCGCCGATGACGACGAGCACGAAACGGCGCTCTCCGTTGGCGGAAAATACTTGGCATTAGGCACGTTAGAATTCCGAGTGCCAACGCAGGTTGTCGACAATTTGTGGCTTGCGCTTTTCAGCGACGTCGCCGCCATCGCACCCAGCTTGTCGGATTTCAGCGCCGATCGCGTCTATCCGTCGGTCGGCTTGGGCATTCGTTACCTCATCACGGGCCAAATTCCGCTGCGCTTCGACATTGGCTATCCGCTGCGCGACACCGTTTTTGGCGAGCGTGAAGTTCGATTCCACTTCAACCTTTTCTATTCGCTATAATCTCAATCATTTCAGGCAGTTACAATGAATCACATCATTGCGCAGACTCAAGAAGAGAGCCGCAACATTCTCTTTGAGCACGAACTTTTGGGCGCTTTGCGCGCTCGCGGTTGCGAAGTGCCATTTTTCCACTTCGTTTCGCTCAGCCAGCTGGACAATCCGCAAATTCCAGACTGCTGCCTCAATCAGCGCGGCGTTTTGAAAATTGTTTCGCCCAAAATTCTGCACAAAAGCGATTTAGGCTGCGTGGCATTTTTGCCTGAAGTAACGAACGCAAGCGTAAAATCAGAAGCCCTTAAAATGATTGAGAAACTCACGCCAGAGCTTCGCGAATCGGTTCGTGGTTTCGTCATTGAAAAGGCGGTGAAATTTAACGGCTCGCTGGGCAACGAACTTTTCATTGGTCTTCGCTGCACGCCTGATTTTGGACCGGTTTTCACATTCGGCTTTGGTGGAACTTACGTGGAAGCGCTCGCGGCGCAAACCAAGCGAGATCAAAGCACAATTATCGCATCTCCCACGCTTACGCCCGAAAAGCGATTTTTAGAACGCCTTGAAAATTCTTTGTTTTTCCGCTGGATGACCGGCCAAATCCGAGGCGTTTCCGCGCTTTACTCGCCCGACGAACTTCGCAAGGAACTTTTGATGTGGCGCGACGCCATGATGTCTATTCGCGAAGACTGCTTGGCATGCGGCTTTGATTTAAGCGAATTTGAGCTCAATCCCCTTGTTTTCAATCAGGAAACCAAGCACTTCACGCCTGTCGACGCGCTCGCCAAACTTGCCCCCAAAGCTGTCACCCGAAATCCTGTTTCCATTGAGAACTTGCGCACCGGACTTTCGCCGAAATCCGTTGCAATTGTGGGCGTTTCGCAGCGCATGAATGTGGGTCGCATCATTCTTCAAACAATGCTCGCGGCTGAATTCGACACCAAGCATCTTTACCCAATTCGCCCCGACGGCGCTGAAATCGACGGCGTTGTTTGCACCAAGTCGCTTGCGGAAGTTCCTGAAGAAATTGATCTTTTGGTTGTCGCGATTGGCGCTCCGCAAGTTCCAGCGTTGCTCAAAGAAGCCTTCAGCACCGCCACGGTCAAATCCGTGCTGCTCATTCCCGGCGGCATGGGAGAAAGTGAAAGCGGCAAAGGCATCGCCAGCGAAATTCAGTCGATAATCGCCCAGATGCCTAGCGAATCTCGTCCGGTCTTAATCGGCAATAATTCTCTAGGGTTAGCTTCAAAAGCCGCGCATTTCGACTCCATTTTCATTCCCGTCACCAAATATCCTCGTCCGAAAAACGCCATCGGCGGCTTCGCATTTGTGGGCCAAAGTGGTGCCTTCATGCTCACGCAAACCAGTAAGTTCGATGGACTTTGGCCGGATTACGAAGTTTCGATTGGCAACCAAATCGATGCGCAAATCAGCGACATTTTGGAAGCACTCGCGACCGACGAGTCAATTCGAACTTTTGCCTTGTATATTGAGGGGTTACAGCCAAACAACGGGCCTGAATTATGCGGCATCATTCGCAAATTGCGCGCGCAAGGTAAGAACGTGGTGATCTACAAAGGTGGCCGCGACGGCTTGGGCGCTCAAGCAACTGCGGGTCACACCGCTTCGGTCGCCGGCGATTACCGCATTTTCCAGGACATGCTCCAGGATCAGGGCGCGTTGCTGGCGGACACGCTGGACGAGTTCCAAGACTTGATTCGTGTTTCGGTGTGCTTGGCTCAAAAGACCATTAAAAACGGCGGAGTAGCGTTGCAGAGCAGCGCCGGCTACGAAGTTGTGTGCATTGCCGACAACATCACCAAGAGCCAAAAAGCGCTGCGTCCTGCGGTGTTCTCAGCCGAAACGATTGAGAAAATTAAAACTCGCTTAAAAGCCGATAAGCTTGATTCACTGGTTGCAGCGAAAAATCCGCTCGATCTCACACCCATGGCAAACGACGCGGTTCACGCCGACTGCGCCGAAATTATCCTTTCAGATCAAGATGTTGCAGCAGCTGTTCTTGCAAATGTTCCCTTCTCCGCTCAAGTGAGCAGCTTGGGTCATGGCATCGATCCGAACGATGTTTTTGATGCGCCACACGGTTTTGCGCGCCGTTACATCGATCTTTTCAAGCGCTGCGAAAAACCGTTTGTCGCCGTGATCGACGCAGGTGCGCACTTCGACGAAATCTGCACGTTCATGCAAAAGGCCGGTATTCCCGTGTTTAGAAGCGGCGATCGTGCAATGAACGCGCTCGGCCGATACGTTCAAAATCACCTTTAATTTCAAGTGCTTCTAAATTTCACCGCCGCGAATTCCCTCTAAAAGGCCCACCTTCAAAATCCATCGATCAGCGATTCATTTTTTTAGTTTTACTGCTCTACGTGCTCAAAAACTCACAAATCTTTCTGTTTTCTGAGAATGACATCTGGCAATGAATCAGCTTTGATACATTATATTTTTCAATAATTTCGGGAAGTTTTCGATTTTCGACGAAAAAGTACACAATTCGAAAAAAATCTATAGCAAAGCGAGCGCGGGGCTGGTTAACTTTTGATCACTTCGGTGCGACTGCCGCGGTGGTAGTCGAAAGGGTACCGCAAGGGTGCCTCACCAAATCACGAACCAACATCTAGCTCTGAGGATCTGCAATGGCTTCGGCAAAGGAATTCCAGACGGCTCAAATCCGCAACCTCGTCGTGGTCGGTCACGGTGGCTGTGGTAAAACTAGCCTCATCGACGCCATGGCCTATGTCTCCGGCCAGAGCGCGCGCCACGGTAAGGTCGACGATAACTCCGCCCTCACCCAGTTCCGGAATGAGGAAAAGGACCAAGGGATGTCGATCTACTGCACACCCGCGCACTCGATCGTAGGCAAGACCAAGGTCAATACCATCGACACACCCGGATACATGGATTTCGCAGGTGAAGTCGCGTCTGGTATCCGTGCCGCAGATTGCGGTCTCGTTGTAATCAGCGCCAACGCCGGCGCTGAAATCGGTACCCAAATGGCTTGGGACCGCCTCGACACCCGCAAGTTGGCTCGTATCGCCTACGTCTCCAAGATGGACAAAGACGGTGCCAACTTCGAAAGTGCCGTCGACAGCCTTCAGAAGATGGTCGGCAAGGCCGCTCACATCCTTCCGGTTCAGCTCCCGATCGGCGAAGGCAACAACTTCAAGGGCTTGGTCGACTTGATCTCGGGCGAAGCTCACATGTTCAAGGGCACCAAGGGCGAGTACGATGTGGTCGCCGTTCCTGCCGACATGGCTGACGAAGTTGAAACGCACCGCCAGATGCTCATGGAAACCGTCGCTGAAACCGACGAAGAGCTCATGAACACCTTCTTTGAGGAAGGCACTCTCACCAAGGAGCAGATGCTCATTGGTTTGAACAAGGCCATCCTCTCCACCGCGATCGTCCCCACCTGGCTCGGTTCCTCTGAAACCTTGGGCGGTACCAGCGAGTTCTTGCAGGGCATCGTGGACTTCGTCCCGAACCCGACTCAGGTTCCGGCTGAAATTCCGCAGGGCGAAACCGAAGCGCTCGAATGCAACAGCGACGGTCCTCTCGCTGCGTTGGTCTTCAAGACCAGCATCGAAATGCACGTGGGCGAGCTCACCTACTTCCGCGTCTTCTCCGGCAAGATCGAAGACGGCTCGGATGT
>JAZUEA010000268.1:0-3700 GCA_045639945.1 Myxococcota bacterium | reverse complement strand
ACGCCTGCTCCCGTGGACGATTTTGCCGAAGTTTACTCCAAGAACGGCGGCCAAGAGACCGGCGGTTGCGAATCTACGCCTGGTCAAAACTCAACCAATATTTTCTCAATCATTCTCGCAGGTTTAGCTCTTTTAGCAGTCATTCTCCGCAAGCGCATCGCTTACTTCTTAGTGCTTCTTGCCCTCCTCCCAAACGACGCCTTCGCCTACAACTTTGGCAACGAAACTGGCCGTTCAAATTCTGTGGAATTCCGTTTGGGCAGCTACGAACCCGCCATCGACTCCGAATTCTCGATTCCTGAGGGCCAAGTCGGTCCGTACGAGCGCGTTTTTGGTGGCAGTGACTGGATGTTCACTCTTTCCGGCGAACAATACCTGGAGCAATACTTCGGCACGCTCTCCGCTGGTTTAGGCGCAGGTTTCTGGACCGTAGAAGGCAAAGGTGAATCCACCACCGAAGAAGAAGCCAACGACACAACCTCGTTCACCATCTTCCCGCTCTACCTGCAGCTCTCCTTCCGCTTGGACGAGTGGCAGGACTACGTTCCGCTGGTTCCGGTCGCGCGCATTGGCTTGGATTACTTCGTTTGGAAGATTGAAGACGGCGCTGGTAAAACGGCCAAGTTCGCGGATGGCAGCGAAGCTTTCGGTGGCACCTGGGGTTGGCACTACACGCTGGGCGTTCACATCTTGCTCGACTTCTTCGCAGAAGGCATGGCCGGTGATTTCGATGGCGACGCGGGTGTTAACAACAGCTATCTGACCATCGAATATCACTCTTTGCACGTCAGCGACTTCGGCTCCTCCGACTCCTTCCGTTTGAACGACGACATGTGGCTCTTTGGCCTCGGCTTCGACATGTAAGTCCATGCGCCGTTTCGCTTTTCGCGTTGAATACGACGGAACTGGTTATGCAGGCTGGCAATCACAAGCCGGCCTCGCAACCATCGAGGGTGAACTCGAAATCGCCTTCGAAAAACTTCTGGGTGAAAGCGTAAAAGTCGACGGTGCCTCGCGAACAGACGCCGGCGTTCACGCTCGTGGCCAGCTGGCTGCCGCCTCTTTTGAGCATCCTTTTGAACCATTCGGACTCGTTAAAGCGCTGAACAATCGCCTGCCCGACCAAATCGCCATTCGCGATGCAGTTGAAGTACCGCTTGATTTTGTGCCGCGCTTCTCAACGGCCGGAAAAACGTACTGCTACCGTTTTTACACTTCACGCACGTCGCGTCCATTGATCGATCGATTTGCCTGGCGGCTCCTGTGGCCTCTTAATTTGGAACGCCTTGCACTTTGCGCGGAACAATTGGTGGGTACACGCGATTTTCAGAGTTTTGCAGCCAAAGACGGCACACACAAAACTTCAGTCCGCACGCTTACCAAGATTGCACTCCGCGAAGATCACCAACCTGGCCTGTACGCATTGACGTTCGAAGGCACCGGATTTTTAAAGCAAATGATCCGGAACCTAACCGGCACAATGGTTGAAATCGCACGCGGTCATGGCTCACCCAACGACATCCCCGCCATCTTGGCCGCTCGCGATCGCTGCGCAGCTGGTCCAACTGCGCCTGCTCGTGGCCTCACACTTGAATGTGTGCACCCCAAGCCCGAGCTGCTCAAAATCGGCGACTGATTCGCGCCTGCTTCAAATCGAAAACTTTGCTTGTCTGATTGTTTTTGAAAAGAGAGAAAAAGGAAGGAAAATTCAGAAGTTAGGGCGAATCAGAAGCTGACTGCGACACCCAAATTCAAATCAAAGTGGTAGGACGGCGAGTCGCCCAAAAGGTGATAGAAATCGATCGCGCTGATGAAATCGAAGTGCTTGGAAAACGACCAACGATAAGCGGCGCCGACCGTCCAGGTGTACGGACCTTCCGTGGTCGTATCGAGCAAACCGTTAATCGTGACGGTGTGGCGAATGTGACCCAAGCCGCCGCCCACGCGGAGCATCAAATTGTGATCTCCCGAGTTCAAAACGTTGAACTTGAGTCGACCGCCCTCTAAGTGATCGAAATCACTCGCGAATTGCAAGCGGGAGAAGCCGCCGAGCGAAAGCCACTTTGTGATCCAGAAATCAAGCTCTATCAACGTGTGGAACGCTGCCAGCGAGAAACCAGGCTGAATTTGCGAATTCTTGTTGCGCGAGGCTTCGGCGGTATCTTTGATGTAGCCCGAACCCGTACCCAGGCTGACACCAAAACTCACGTAACGGCGGTTCGACGACGACTGCCCGTCATCGTTTTCTAAGCTGCTGCCGTAGTAGTAATCGTCGCCGTTATCCGAGCGATCAGATCCCGAAAGCGGCATCAAAATCGGCACAACGACCGGCTCACGTCCCGAACCATATGTGGCCAAGCGATTACCCGAGCGATCTTCCGCCACGATGTAGTACTTGAGCACCTTGCCAACCATGAAACGCGCCGGAACACGAGTGGCGAATTCCTGCTCACCGTGTGGCCGCATTTCGAGTTGCTGCATCGATTCGGCAGCTTCACTGCGGAAGTTCAAGTAAACACGGTAGATTTTGCGGTTGAGCGAATCCGAGACCGTCACCGAAACCGGTAGCGATTCCCCGCTCTGTGCCTGCGTCATCGGCTTGTGCCAAATTTCGTCCGAGTCACGAACCTGGACTTGAGTTTGCGGTGCAGCGACTGGACGATTGAGGCCGGCGCGATTACGCGCTTCATCAAACAGCGAAACCAACGTCGGCGTCGAAACCAGCGGATCCAGCTTCACTTTCGGATCGAAGCCCAAAGCGCTCAAGAATTCGTTGATCGCGGCCTCGCTGTTTTGATCACGCACCTGATAAATAATGGCGAGCTGCATGTGAAGCTCAGCCACCACCGGACCTTGGAGCGCAAATCGATCGACAACTGCGAGCGCATTTTTAAGAGCCGCTTCTGATTCATCCAACTCCAAGTTGTCATAAGCATCCTTGGCGTCAGTCAAAAGGCGGTTCACCTCGCTCTCAGCTTGATAAGCATTCCGCTGCGCAAGTGCAGGATTTGCAGCAGCAAACAGGAACAGCAAGCAGTTGAGAAAACGCATGCTACTTCAGGATGATGAACTCGACGCGGCGGTTGGCAGCTCGTCCAGACGCCGTGCGGTTATCGTCAATGGGCCGCTCTTCGCCGTAGCCGATCGTCACCATTCGTGAACCATCGACGCCCTGGTTGATCAGGTAGCGACGCACCGAATCCGCTCGGCGCTGAGAGAGAGCCTTGTTGTAGGAATCCTTGCCTTGGCTATCGGTGTGACCTTCGATGCTCACACGAATACCGGGGTTGTCGCGCAGAGCCATCGCGACTTCATTGAGCAAGCCAAACGACTTAGAAAGAATGACATCTTTGTTAGTCGCAAAGTAAATGGTCTGCTTCAACTCGATGCGGTCAGCCGTCACGACAATGGCGTTGTAATCAGGACAACCGTCGTCATCGGCATCGCCATCAAAATCTTCTGCTTCGTTCGGGCACTTATCACTCGACTTGCAAACGCTTGCATACTTGTCGAGTAAGCCCTTTTCCGAGACCCACGGATCACAGATGTGGTCGCCGTCGTTATCCGGATCCGGACAGCCATCTTCATCCTGGAAGCCATCAAAATCTTCTGGCTCGTTCGGACACGCGTCCTTTGCATCTGGATAGCCGTCTTTGTCGTTATCCAGATCCGGACAGCCATCCTCATCTTCGAAACCGTC
>JAZUEA010000267.1:0-1722 GCA_045639945.1 Myxococcota bacterium | reverse complement strand
AGACTGTTCCCTACGACCTACACTGCCCCGCCGAAAATGATGCCGTCTCACACTCAAATCAGCCTCCCAAAGCCACGGTTCGCAAAGCAAACACTTCACGAAGCTCGTCGTTGGAAAGTTCAGTAAGCCACTTTTCGCCTTGACCAATCACATCTGTTGCAACGGATTTCTTTCGCTCGATCATCTCATCAATTGCTTCTTCGAGCGTGCCTGCACAGATAAATGTATGGACTTGAACGTCTTTTTCCTGACCAATTCGGAAAGCACGATCGGTCGCTTGTGATTCAACCGCAGGGTTCCACCAGCGATCGAAGTGAAAAACATGGTTTGCAGCTGTAAGATTGAGACCTGTGCCACCTGCTTTGAGCGAGAGCACAAACACTTTGGGACCATTCGGACTCTGGAATTTCTCAACCATTGCTTCACGGCGAGCACGCGACACTCCGCCATACAAAAACGGAACTTCGATGCCAAATTGAGACTGCAATGTATCCCGAATAATGGTTCCCATCTGAGTAAACTGCGTAAAGATGAGAGCTTTATCTCCCACGCTGAGCAGTTCCTCTATCATTTCAGTTAAGCGCACCAGCTTTCCACTGCGCTCTTTAGAGAGATCTTGGTCATCTAAAAGTTGCTTGGGGTGGTTACAGATCTGTTTCAACTTTGTAAGAGTTGACAAGATCACGCCACGTCGCTGAATGCCTTCAGACTCTTCAAGCGCACTCTCAGTTTCTGCGACCACAGCTTTGTACAAACTGGCTTGCTCACGCGTAAGGCCGCAAAAGACCTTCATTTCGTTCTTTTCTGGCAAGTCTTCAATGATCGCTTTGTCGGTCTTCAATCTGCGCAGCAAGAAAGGTCCGGTCATTTTACGGAGTCGCTCTGTTGCGGTCAGATCGTGATTAATTTCGATAGGAACTGAGAATTTGGTTCGGAACTTCGCTCTGGAATCAAGCAAACCTGGGTTTAAGAAATCAAAGATCGACCACAAATCACCCAAGTGATTTTCAACCGGCGTGCCCGTCAACGCGATGCGATAGCCACCTTTCAAAGCTCGCGCTGCTTTTGCCTGCAAAGTATCAGGATTCTTAATATTTTGAGTCTCGTCCAACACCACACCAGCCCAATCAATTGAATTTAGGCTTTGAGAATCGCGAACGAGAACACCATAACTTGAGACGACGAGGTGAACGCCCTGCAATTCTTGAGCGAACTCGTCGCCTTTCGCACGACCTGATCCGTGGTGAATGTGGACTTTCAAATTTGGAGTGAATCGCGCTGCTTCGTGTGCCCAGTTGCCTACGACTGAAGTTGGGCAAACCAACAAAACAGGACGCTTTTCACCAGAAATTCGGTTGCGATCGATCAGAGCGAGGGTTTGAACCGTTTTTCCTAAACCCATGTCATCAGCAAGGCATGCACCCAGACCTAAATCTGTGATCCACGCAAGCCAAGCATAACCACGGCATTGGTAAGGACGCAGCGTGCCCACAAAATCCGTAGGCGTGTCAATCTCTTCCAGCGGACGGCGACCATCCAAGCGTTCAATGATGTCCGCAATCCAGCCGGTCGCAACCACACCTTCAAGAGGCAGGCCCAAGCCACGTGGAGCCACACCCAGTGACATTTGCAACAGTTCTTGAACAGTTGCTTGTGACACACTTCTCGCTTTGTAAGCTTCCAACGCCGTTGCCAAGTCATCTTGACTCAACAAACGCCACT
>JAZUEA010000266.1:0-2205 GCA_045639945.1 Myxococcota bacterium | reverse complement strand
AGGTCGATGAAAGCGATCCACCAATCGCGATGCGACAATGCCCAAAACGCCGGGATGCCAAGACTCGCCCGCCAGCACAAATGCCGCTTTGAGCTCGCCTTCTGCTTCCAAATTCTCAAGCGCCTCTGCCAGAATCGCTTGCTCCAAATGCCGACGCTCCTGATTTTGAGCATCCAGATTTTGCGCACGATGCATGGCGTCAGCGGAATTTTCGGACAGCAACAACGCAAGCGCAGCAGAGGCGTCGTCGATTCGCCCCGCAGCATTCAACCGCGGCACCAACTTGAAACCAATGTCCTGCGCCGTTACATCCGTTGCCTCAACCTTGGCCACCTGCATCAAAGCACGCAACCCCACTCGCGGGCGCGTGCGCATGAGCTGCAAACCGCAACGTACAAACGCACGATTCAAATTGACCAAAGGCATCACGTCTGCAACGGTGCCCAGCGCAACCAGATCTAAATAGTCTTCAAGTCGAACTTCGCGACCAATGCCCAGTCGACGCATCGTTCGACGCAATTCGACCAAAAGCAAAAAGACCACGCCTACCGCAGCAAGCGCTTTTTCGGGATATTGCGAAGTCGGTCGATGTGGATTTAAGTGCGCGAAAGCATTGGGTTCTTCGCCTTCAAGCAAGTGGTGATCCACGATGATCACCTCAAGCCCGAGCTCGTTTGCCATCGCCATCGCTTTGTGCGCGCTCGAACCATTGTCGACCGTGACCAAAAGCTGTGCGCCTTGAGCATGAAGCCGCTTCACCGCTTCAGGCGTCACGCCATATCCATCTTTGCGACGATGCGGCAAGTAGTAATGAGCGCGCACGCCCAACGCGTCACGAAGAAAGAGCCAAAGTAGCGCCGTTGAAGTAATACCGTCGACGTCGTAATCGCCGTAAATCCAGATTCTTTCTTGATTTTCGGCCGCTTTAATCAAGCGTTCCGCTGCAAGTGTTGCATCTTGCAACAACGCTGGATCCGCCATGGTTTGCAGCGACGCTTTCAAATAAGCGAGCGCTGCATCTGGCGTAAATTTTCGCGCTGCCAAAATGTGCGCGACCAGCGGCGAAAGACCGATGTTTTCGAGGGAGGATTTAAGGGCGGGATCAGCGTCGCGCAGGCGCCAATGTTTGTACGGCACGGGATACCTGCGTGAGCGGTTTTATGCGGCTTTTTGAGAGGTTTGCGACTCAGCGCGCTTCTTCAAGATGCCGTCCATAGTGACGACGAAGGGGCACGCCACATAGAGGGTGGAGAGCGTACCGCAGATAACGCCGCACATCATGGCGACAGAGAACGCGGTCAACGAACCACCACCAAAGAGCAACAACGAAAGAACAGCCAAGAAAGTGGTCAACGACGTGATCAAGGTACGAGCCATGGTTTCGCTCGCTGCCGTATTGATGGCCTCATTCAAGTTGCCGGACATACCTTCCTTCAAACGCTCACGAACGCGGTCGTAAATAACAATGGTGTCGTTCAGCGAGTAACCAACAATGGTCAAGAAGGCCGCCACAATGGCCAAGTTGAATTCGAGGTTCAAGATGCAGAACACACCAAGCGCCACGCTCACATCGTGGAACAACGCAAGAACGGCACCCGGGCTGTAGCGCAAATCGAAACGGAAGCTGATGTAGAGCAAGATGGCGATGAGGGAGTAAAGAACCGCCATAATACCCTGCGTACGCATCTGCTCACCCACGGCCGAACCGACGGATTCGAGGCGCTCAATGCCCACGAAGTTTTCGCCGTAGTTCTGAACCATGTTTTCATTGATACGAGCACGAACACCACCCAAGTTCAAAATCATGACAGGATTCATGGTTTCGGTCTGGGGTGAAACGGTCGTGCTGTTGAAACCAACAGAAGCGAGGATTTCTTTGTAAGTATCAGCGAGAACTTCTTTTTCGAAGCGAACGCGAATTTCTTCACCGGCTTCGTCGCTGTCATCCCACAAAACGGGCTCGCCCAACTTGGAGACGATGGCGTTCTTGATCTTGGTCTTTTCGCCCTCGGTCAAAATGCTGTGCGTGCGGCTGCGGATCAAATAACGGCCGGAATCAGCCAAGCCGTAACCCACGACTTCGGGCTGATCCAAACCGATGTTGCTCACGCTTTCACGAAGCTTGGTCAACTCGATCGGCGAGTTAAAACCAATCAAAACTTCAGTACCGCCGCGGAAATCGATGCCGAAGTTGGTGCCCTTGGT
>JAZUEA010000265.1:0-8510 GCA_045639945.1 Myxococcota bacterium | reverse complement strand
ATTTATGAGTCGAAAGCTTAAAAAGTGTGCGGCGCTCGATTTCGCAATGTGAAGTAAATGGTTTCACGATAAATCCGAGTTGATGCGAGAAAGCTGTGTAACTATTTGAATTTATTGCTTTTTGGTTTTGCGCTAAGGCTTGTTTTTTAGCATTTCGAGCTCTCGATGAGCGCAAACAGCGTTCGTAAAAAACGAATTACGGTTGGACCTCGTTTGTGATTTTTCTGCGATGGCGCCCAGTGGCATTTGATTGTGGGCAATAAGTGGTCATCGGCAAAGACAATGCACTTTTGAGCTGCATCGTATGTCCAGTTTGCAAATGGCAAAAGTTCATTCTTTTTGAGCCGTTTCAGCGACTCTAGATTTTTAGTTTTCTATTTGAACTCGCGTTTTTTGATTCAATTTGCCAAACTCAGAAAACCGGTTTGGGAGTTTTTATGAAGCGTCTGATTCTTATGAGCGCGTTGCTGCTCGCATCTTTTGCGAATGCTGAAGAAATCTCGAAAGAGGAAATTGCGCCGGAAACGCTAGAAACAGAATCGCTCGTTCCGGAAGCAGAATCGCTCGCACCAGAAGCAGAATCGCTCGTTCAGGAAGCAGAATCGCTTGCACCAGAAACAGAATCGCTCGCACCAGAAGCAGAATCGCTCGTTCCGAAAGTGCCGTATTATGTAGAGCATCCCATTCAAAGCTATGTATTTGAAACGATTGGTGGTGTTGGCGGCAGCTTGGCTGGTGGGATCGCTGGAGGGTTGGTGGGCTTTTCTGTGTTTTTCCTTGCAGGATTGTCTAATGGGGTAACTGACCCCATGAAAGTGTGGGACGTTGCGTCTCCGATGGTTGCTATTTTGATTGTGCCGAGTGCATTTTTGGGTTCGGCGGGTGGTGTTTCGTGGGTCGCCAGTCAAGTGGGCAAAGAATCCAAATTTGGTTGGACCACGCTGGGTTCGTTTGTTGGTTTTGCAGCGAGCGGCACACTCCTTGGCTATTCCGGACTTGAACTTCATGAGCATGTCGTTGTGGGGTCCGCTGTTGTGTTTTTGCTAATGGCTGGCGGCGGCGTTTGGTTTAACCAAATGAAGCAACCCAAGTTGGCTGCACCTTCTACGATGTCCTTCGATGCTCGCCAAATTCCTGGACCGGAAATGCCAAAAGTTCATTCTTTCTCAATTCTTTCGCTTGAATTCTAAAATAACAATGCTCGACAAAAGTTCGGCAAGCTCGCGCTAAAGCGCTCTTTCCGAGAACTTGCGTTTAAATTTTTGATTTATTAGAATTTAAGTCTTTTGTTTTCGGAGTTTTTATGAAACGTCTGATTTTTACGTGTGCGTTGTTGTTTGCGTCTTTTGCAAATGCGCAAGAAGCAGCTAGCGATTCAGATGCATCTCAGCTTGCTATTACAAATCCGGAAATTGAGGTTTTGCCGGCTTTGCAAGAAAGCGGTGCTGCGCTTCAGGCTGCTCAATTAAACGATGGAAAAAACGTTGAAGACGAGCTGGAAGAATCGCAGCCATCTAAAAAAGCTACAAAAGTTCCGTATTTTGTAAAAGAGCCGGGAAAAAGTTATCTCTTGGAATCTGCGGGTGGTGTTGCGGGTGCTGCGATTGGCGCAGGAATCGGTTTGGGAATTGCGCTTGCATTTCTTAACTCGGACTTGTGGGAGCCCGGTGGGTGGGAAAGTTCTAAAGACGAAAGCGTTTTAGGGGTTGCGATCGGCAACACGTTCGCGGCCATTTTGGAGGCGCTTTTCATTATTGTGATTGTCCCCACGGCCGCCACAACGTTTGGTTCGGCGGGTGGTATTTCGATCGCGTCGCACTCCGTTGGTAAGGAAGCGCGTGTGTTGCCGACGTTTGGTGGCACGTTGCTTGGTGGCTTGGCTGGTGCGATTACTGGTGGCTTGACATATGGAGCTTTGGAAGACTCGTCTCAAACGCTGGCGACGGTGGCGGCTATTACCTTGTTCCTCACGTTAGAAGTGAGCGGTGGTATTTTGATGAATGAGCTGGGGCAGCCAGATTGGATTCCGCCTACGTCTGCCGCAATGCCTCGCTTTGAGCCGTGGAAGAACCATGGTCCGGAACTGCCTAAGGTTCATTCGTTTCCGCTTGTGTCGTTCTCGTTCTGATTTCACGGTTCTCGTCTGATTTTCCCGCCTCGTTTCGAACTCCTCGAAAAGAATTAAGAATCTCGCAATATTTGACAGTTTTCGCTTGCTTTGCGAGAACGAACGTATGCGAAATCTCACAATTCTCGTTTTGAGTCTCATTGCCGCTCACGCGAACGCACAGGATGTTTCGGAAAACACTTCGGATTCTCCGTACTTAGCGGAGCCCATTATTGCGGAACCTTCCTACGAGCGCCTGGATGGTTTTGAGGATTTTGTCGAAGTCACGACTGACGCGGAGCAATACCGCAAAGACGAACTGCGAGCAGGGCAGCGCAAAGTTGCTGTCGATAAACCGCGTTACAAAAAATACCCAGCTTTGACTTACACAAGTCAGGCTGTAGCCGGTGTTTTTGGTGCGGGCGTTTTGGGCATTGTGGGTGCGTCGCTGGGTGGCATGATCAACGAAGGCGACGATTTGTACACGCTCGGTGGTTTTCACGGACCGATCATTGGTGGCGCGTTTGGTGCAACCATGGGTGCTTACGCCGGCGTGGCTTTAACCGCGTATTTATTCGAGAAAGATCCAACTTGGGGCTGGACCGCATTGGGCACATTGACCGGCACGCTGGTTGGTAGCGGCATTGCGCTCGGCCTCATCGAAGGATTAGGCGACAGCGATTTGGTGGTTGGCAGCGCGATTGCCGTGGTCCTTTTGGGCAGCGTTGGCGGTGGCATGTTCTTTAATGAACAGGCTCAACCGAGAATCACAGCTGCTCAGCGTGCCAAACTTTCAATGTTCGAAGAATCGCGCATCAAAGGCCCGGCGTTGCCACAAGTGACGTGGGCGTTGCCGGCCCTCTCTCTTAATTTCTGATTTTTTTACTCACCGGTTCTTTCGGCGATTCGAATTGCAGATCTGGGTAACCCAGTTTTCTTGCGATTGCTGATTCATGACAGCCAGTGCGTTTCTCGCTCCGTTTTCACTGGCGATGCGTTTGGAGCAACCTTCACCGCGAGCCAAGAACTCACCTTGCAGTGTGACTTCGACTGTGAATTTCGGGCTATGATCTGGGCCATCGCAGGCGATTACGGTGTAAGTTGGTAAGCCGCGCGCGAGAGACTGCGTTTTTTCTTGAAGTGCGGTTTTGGGATCGAGCTTGTCCAGCGTGGCGTCGGCGATGGTGGCTTCAAAGTGTTCGCGTACAATTTCGCGCGCGCGCTCGAATCCGAAATCCAAGTAAACGGCGCCCATCATGGCTTCGTAGGCGTCGCCCAAAAGCACATCTTTGTTACGGCCACCGGAATGAGCTTCGCCGCGACCAAGCCTAAGTGCTTGTCCCACGCCCAATTTTCTGGACAACTCGGCCAGCGAATGTTCGCAAACCAAAATTGAACGCATGCGGGTGAGCGCGCCTTCCTGAACTTCGGGATGCGCATGCATGAGCAAATCGCCCACAGCCAAACCGACGACGGCGTCGCCCAAAAACTCGAGTCGCTCGTTGTACGCAAGGCCCGGACGACCGTGCGCAGCTTCTTCGTTGATGAAAGTGCGGTGCGTGAGCGCGACGGTCAGGTTTTCACTTGGTCCGTTGGTGTACCCAAGACGTTTGGCAAGCAACTGAAGGGCTTCTGGGTCGTTCATAACGTTCCTTAAATGAGGGGCGCGCTTTCTACGCAAAAATGGCGAAAAATCCTAGCGTAAAGACACTTGTGATTTTGATTGTTAGGCAATGAATCCGCCGCCAATGACACGATTTTCGATATAGAAAACAGCAGCTTGGCCTTTTGCAACGCCGCGAGCGGGCACTGAGAAGTGAACTTTGGCGCGATGTTCCGGTTCTGGTGTCACAATTGCTTCTGCGCCGCCATCTGTCGAGCGAATTTTGACAATGGCTTCAAACGGCATGCTTGGTGTTTTTTGGGTTTGCGGATCGGTAAACCAGCGGCAATCGCGCACCTGAATTTCTGGGCAATCGAGCGCTTCGGAATTTCCTAAAATCACTGTGGTTCCGCGCTTTTCGACAACATAGAGTCGACCGGACGAAGCCACGCCCAAGCCTTTTCGTTGACCAATTGTGAAGCGATGTTGTCCACAATGCATGCCCAACTTTTTGCCGGTTGTATCTACGATTAAGCCGCTCGCGTCGCGCAATTCGGGCCGGCGATTTTCAAGCAAACTCACATAATCGTTGTTGGGCACAAAACAGATGTCTTCGCTGTCTGGTTTAGTTGCGACCGGCAATTTATTTTCGAGCGCGTAACGACGAACGTCGGTTTTGCACCAACCACCTAGCGGAAAAATCGTGTGATTCAGAGCTTCGTCGGTCACATTAAATAAGAAATAACTCTGATCTTTTTTGGGATCGACGCCGCGTTCCAAAACAGGAAATCCATGCTCGGTGCGCAATTGGGCATAATGTCCGGTAACCAAATGCGTTGCGCCAAATTCTTTAATTTTTTCAATGAGATATCCGAACTTGACGGCGCGATTACAGTAGACGCAAGGTGAAGGTGTTTCGCCGCTTAAGTAACTTTGCGTAAACGGCTCAATCACTTTTTCATCAAATAAATCGTGAAGATCCAAAACGTAGTGCGGAATTTTGAGCGCACTTGCGACTTCAGCTGCCGCTTCTGCTGCTGCTTGATGCGCGTCACAGCAATTCATGGTGACAGCGACGAGTTCATGACCTTCTTTTAAGAGCAAATCTGCGGCAACCGACGAATCGACGCCGCCCGAAAGAGCAATGGCAACTTTCATTTTGATTTCTGTGCGCGCTTTGGATCTACGATGAGACGGCGCTGTAAGTAGCTGAGATTTAAAGCATTAAACTTGGGTTGTGCAGCAATGAGTTCAATGCCAGAGCCGTTGAGCGCGGCGCCTTGCTGCATAATGTTGTAGCCGTCGGTGTCGATGTGCGCGCCGGTGGCGGGAGCTTCAATAAAATCCGCACTGTTGATGCCTGCGAATAGACCAATCGGCGGAGCGCCAGGCGGAACGAGTCCGAGCGAGTGGCCGATTTCGTGCGCGGTAAGGGCAGCGAGTCCGCGGCCGAACAAGTCGATGGCGCGATCGACCAAATAAGCACGTGTGCGAGTAACGTTGTCGCGTTCGTCGTCGGTGCAGGTTTGGTCAAAAATGCAGCGATCGCCGTCGCGCATGCCGAGTGCGGTACCGCCGAGCACGGGTGAGAGGCCACCGAAAATTTGAGCGCCCGCCGGATGCGTCACAAATTGCCTGGCGAGTGATGAGGTGTAAATGCCGCGAGCGATGTTGGTTGCGTTGTCGTTTTGAACTTGGTTGTTCCAGTCGATTTCTGCGCGGCCGAGCGCTTCGTTTTGTGGATCGCTGCCGCCAATTGCGATCATGGAAAATTCGCCGTCAGCGGAGAAGTCCGCAGCGTTGGGTGCGCCCGGTTCGCCTTCGAGTACAAAATTGATTGGAACGGAATCCTGAGTAAATTCGCCGCTTTCTGGAATTTTGAAATAGCTGCGAAGTTGTCTTCGCGTGGATTCCAACAATTTGGCGCGAAAGATTTTGGAAACGCCGGTTACGCCGTTCAGGGTGAGCGTGGCAGCGCCTTGTGATTCGTCGTTGGACATCAAGCCAGCCAGCGAGAGCGCTTCGTCCAAATCTGCAATGCCGTTTGCGCCTTCGCTGCTGTTGCCCTGCGCGTCCATCGTCCACAAATCGCGCGAGGTTACCAAAAGCCATGTTTCAGGTTTTTTGAACGGATCGATGTCGTCGCGCCAATCCGCCAATTCCACTGTAATTTCGCCTTTAACGCCGGTTCCTGTGCAGCGATCGATCATGATTGTGCTGCATGTGAGATCACCAGGCGTAAAGCTGCCGTTTGGAACCAAGTAGCGCCAACCTGTTGATGTGCGTTGAGCGAGCGAGTTCCAGTTTTGGCCGCCGCAGCCGAATTGCACCAAATCCAATCGTTGGTATGGATCGCCAATGACATCGAGCGTGAAACCACCGGTGGGCAAAAGCAATTTAAACGGTGTGAGCACGCCGTTTGCCGCGCGGTAAGGCTGAGTGCCGTTCATGGAAGCGGGAATCGCATTCACCGTGAGCGTTGGTGAAAGCGGTTGTTCGCACGGTTCAACTTCTGCATCGCCCGCATCAAGGTCGGCGTCCAATTCAACGCCTACATCTGGTTGGAGCGCCGCATCTGAAGGTTGGGCGTCCAGAGCAGGGGAATTGTCGTCATCGTCGCAACCAGAAGCGGCGAAAAATGCCAGAGATAAGAAATAGAAGTATCGATTCATGCGAGCATTGTGCAGTATGCGCCCGTTTCAAGCCATACGGAGTTTTGATGTCCACGCCGAGAAACGCGTTATGTCCATGTGGAAGCGGAAAAAAATACAAACATTGCTGCGCGCTCAAAACAGCGCAAAACGCCGAATCTATTCCGCAGCGACCACTTTTTGATCGAAGTACGCAAATTTTGACGTTGATTGCGGTTTTGCTGGCGATTTTGGTGGGCGCATTCAAAGGCGTTTATGCTGGATTTATCGTTTTCGCTGCAGAAGTTGCGGGCATTGCGATTTATCTCGCGCTCAGAGATCCACCGCCGCCGCACGAAGAACACGAAACTGGACTTTACACGCCAGAAGAAGCTGCAGCGCTGCAAGCTAAAGCACAGGCGCAGTATGACAGAATGCTCAAAGATGCTTCCAAGCCGCGAGCGCGTGGAAGAATGCGTTAACTGCTGAATTTTTATAGAGATTTATAGATAAGTGATGAATGCTCCGAGCAGAATCATGGCTATAAAAAGAAGGAAGAGCTCTTTAATGCCTTTTTGTGCGCTGTAAGCTTTATCTCTGTCTTCGTGTGGTGAGTATTTGAACCAAATGTAAAAAATGATCCCGAGCAGAGGGCACAGAAATGAAATCGCTGCAATGACGATGTCTAATTTAGGCTTGTCTTCAGCGGATTCCTCGTTGTTCAGAGTTTCTTGCTCGTTCTCTATTATTTTCGACTTTTTCTGAATATTTTGAGCTGTTTTGGAAACGATCGACCATGTGGCATGTTTGCCTTTCATTGCTGAGATGATGGCATCGTTCTCGCTGAAATCGTCCAGTGAATCGTCTTCGGGAGCAGGTTCAGATTTTGAGCGAACCTGCCAGTTGTCGCGTTCAAGCTCAGAAGCAGCCCTTTGATAAAGCTCGTCCAATCTGCTCGAGGAAAGTGAGTTTTTGGACTTTTTCTGGGAGCTCATGAAAAATTTACTCACACAAAATGATTTATTTTGGATTTTACAATTAAAACGAGAGTGAGAGAAGGCTGCTTTACTGCTGAATCACCGCCGAAATTGAGTTTACGGATTCTTAAAATCCGAGCGCGAATCAGCACAGCGTGATATTGACGCTCCCGTTTTTGGGTGTTAGAGAGTCCCGCCCAACGGTAGGACCGTTTACGAGTGAGTTATGGTTAAGCGTATTAAGAAGAGAATCCCCAAGCAGGAAGCGGTTGAAGAAACCTCTGAAGAATTAAATGGATCTGCAGAGGAATTTGCGCCTGCAGAACCTGCTCAGACGATGCACGGGGAGCTTGCTTCTCTCGCAAACGACTCCTTTACGGAGAGCGCAGTTCGCATTCTTCAGTGGATCTTGGATCACAAAGTTGGCCTGATCGCTACGGCTGCTACCGTTTTGGTCGCTGTGTTTGCTTTCTCCAAGGTTCAGAGTGTTATGCAGTCTGGCCGTGAAGAAGCCACCAAAACGCTGGTTGCCGCGAGCGCGGCCTATGCCGATTCCAAGGTTGCGACCGCTGAAGACGGCCCAGCCATTGATACGGCTGCCGCTCTTCAAAAAGCCCAGGCTGCTTTCGAAAAAGGCGCTGCGGATTACAAAGGCAAGAAGATTGAGCCTCTCTTTGTGATGGGCCTGGCTTCGACTGCTTTTGATCAAGGCAAGTACGAAGACGCTCTCGCGAAGTACGATGCGATTTTGGCTGTGAAGGGCGACATGGATCGCATGGTCACGGCGTTGGCGTGGCAGGGCAAGGCTGCGTGCGAAGAATCGCTCAACAAGATTGAAGATGCGCAAAACTCTTGGCAGAGCCTTGCTGATCTGAATCCTGAAGTGTTCGGCTTAATGGGCGATATGCAGATCGCGCGTTTGCTCGAAACTCAGGGCAAAAAAGACGAAGCCAAGACCAAGTATCAGCAGATTTTAGAAAACCACGCTGAAACGCTCGAGCTTTTGGGCCAGCGCGCAACCAAAGCTGAAGTTGAGCGCCGTTTGACCCTTTTGGGATCCGCCACTTGAAGCCTTCCTCTTTGATCGCCCGTTTTTCGGGTGCTCGCCTCGCTTTGGTCGCCTCTCTCGCGCTGACTGGTTGCGCTGCCCAGCATCTTTTTGGTTCAGCTGGTGATGAACCGCCGATGACAGG
>JAZUEA010000264.1:0-3418 GCA_045639945.1 Myxococcota bacterium | reverse complement strand
TGACAGAACCAAAGTAGTTGTTCTTGAGCGTGGAGCCGTCGGCGGCGTGCATGACTTCGACCGCGCCGTGCAAGTAACCAACAGACTCAGCCGAGTAGTAAGCCAACGCCGCGTAAACTTTACCGAAATAAGGAACGGCGCCCTTCACGTCCGCGCCCAAAATGCGCAAGTGACCGTCGGTGCCTTTCCAGTCTTCGTTGAACGCGTAATCATTGTCCTGCGAACCGACCCACATGCCATAGAGAGAAAGATCCGCGAACTTCCAGTCACTGCCCACGCGAACCCAGTCGAGCGTGGTAAAGCCTTGGTTTGCTTCACGAAGGTGCGCGCCGTGACCGTATTGCGCGTAGACCAGACCATCAAATGCGCGAGCTTCCAGTGCGGCGCCGGCGATGTGCGTGCGACCGAACAAGTAGGTGTCGTACGCTTCAAGGTAACCAAAGCGCTCCCAGAACATACCGGCTTTGAGTTTGAACTCAATCGGCTCCCAGGGATGCCACTTTTGCTCAACGTAACCAATGGCAAATCCCTTTTGATCTTCCATGGTTACCTTGCTCCAATCGCTGAACTCGCTGGCGAACATGCCAACCACGATGCGCGTGTTTTTGCGACTGGCGCTGAACTGCGTCTCAGCCCACGAACCTTCGTTGAGACGCGTGTACGCGAAACCCGACTTGTAGTAGCGGTCATCAATCAAGTACGGCGGGCGATCACCAAAAAATGAGTCATTGGTACGCATCGCCATGCGGATGTAGCCGTGGAAACCGAATTCCCAGCCATCCATGAACGAACCTAGCTCGTCGCTGTTGGGCGTGTTCAAAACAGGCGCATCAAATGCACTCGCATCCGCGGTTTTCTCTTTGCCCTCAGAGTCCTCTGCATATGCAGTTTTCTCTTTGCTCTTAGAGTGTTTCGCATACGCAGCAATCTTTTCAGACTCCTCCGCATACACGGCAGTGCGAGAACCAAGACCGATTCCAAGGCTAACGCCGCCGCTGGGCATGCTCAAAGAGGGAGCATCAGATGCACTCGTGCTCGAAGCGATCTCTTTGGCTTTGGAATCCTTTGAATTCGTAGTTGTCTTTTTGTTCTCAGAGAGCTCCACATCCACAGTAATCTCTTCAGAACCCTCTGAATTTTCGCCTTCAGAAAATTCCTCAGAGCCTTCCGCATCCGTGGATTTCTCTTCGTCTTCAAAGTCCTCTGCATACGCAGCGGTGCAAAGACCAAGACCAAGACCAAGGCCCAAAATTAAATTAGCGCGCATTACGAGCTCCTTTGCGCTGTAAGCGACGCGCGCCCAGCGTAATAAATGGGATACCAAAGAGCCAAGCAAGCGACCAGGGGTTGCTGTTTTGAGCTGGCGTACTGGAGCAGAGCGATGCGGCACCGTCTTCCCAGTTGTAAGCATCGTCAGTCGACGAAATACCTGCATCGGTGTCGATGATGATGGTTCCACCCTGGTTCGGATCGATGCAGTCACGCGCGGTGTCGTTGCAGGTCAAGCCTTCACCGCAAGCGCAGTCCAGGATGCAGCTGTTGCAGTACTCACCCAAGTTGGGTTCGCACTCACCGTTGCCGCAGCATTCGCCGCAGTCGTCCGAGCAGCTGCTGCAGTCTTCGCCGTCGTCGGCGCTGCAAACACCATCGCCGCAGTTTTGCATGACGATGCACTGGTTCAAAGCATTGCAGACTTCACCGTTCGCTTCGTTGCAAACGCCGCAGTTGCCGTCACAACCGTCGCTGCCGCACTGCTTGCCTTCGCAATCCGGCGTGCAAGCCTGGACACCGCCCGCGCACAACGTCACTTCGCCGATGGCCGGTTCGAAGTGGTTGTACTTTTCCATCTGAGCGATCTGCCACGCGCCAGCGCCGAAGCCAGCCATGGGAACCACGCCGTCGTAGTCGCAGTTTTGGTTGTTCAACAACTCAGGGATCAAACCGTCGTTCAGCATCGCAAACTGAGTGATGCGGTTGAGCTGTGCGTCGGCCTTGGCGGTGTCGCCGTACTTGCGCCAGTCGCCGCTCAAACGGAGATCCATCAAAACCCACTCAGAAATATCGTATGCGGTTGCAGTGGTTTCACCCACGATCGACAGGTTTTGATCCAAGCGACGATAACCGCCACATGCCGTCAACAAGTGGTTTTGCGCGGCGTTCAACGTACCAAGGAAGCTTGGCGCATCGGGTTCGACCAAGCCGAAACCGAGCATTTCGCCCGCAGAACCATCAGCGAAGGCCGGCGAGGAAATCACGCCCAAGTGGCTCACGAAAGCGTTTGAAGAGTTGACACGGTTACGAATGGCGGAAGCGCGCATGTTACCGGCCAAAGTGCGGTACGTGGCAGCGCGATCAAGCCAAACTTGGTCGTTCTTCATGGTGCCGTAAGCCTGCGCAATTGCACCGAAATCGTACAAGCCACGAATCTGCGTAGCCGCAGTGAACGTGAACTGCTTACGCCAATCCCAGTGCACTTCCCAAGTGGAGCAGTCCGCAAACGGCGCGTAGTTGCTGTCTACGTGGCTCTTGATGTCTTCGGCGATTTCGTACAAGCCGTTGATGACGGTGTCACCCTTTTCAGTGACCTTGTCCAACCAGGTGCAATCGTTGTTGAACGCGTGGCGCGCGGCCCAAAGTGAAAGGCCCCAGCCGTCGGTCTGAACGTTCGGACCGTAGTAGTTCCAGTCACCTTCTTCGTCACCGTTGCCGTAGTGGCGGCAAGCCGAAATACGGTACGGACGCTTGGTGCCATTTTCAGTCGTGGTCAGGCCAAAGTCATAACCACCGTTAACATTGGAATAAGAGCTGGTGAAGAAACCGGCGTTCGCGTTGAGCAAGAACTCAATCGCCTTTTGCGCCAAATCGGTGTGACCCGTGCGAGCCAACGCCACGATTGCATACGCACCATCGCGGACCCAGCCCGTGTGCCACTCACCAACCGGCAACGCAGCGAGCATCATGCCGTGATTCTTACGGCCGGCGTGGTTCTTTTCACGAATGAGAGCCATACGAAGAACGGCGGAAGACTGATTCCAAACCTTCTTTTCGTCAGCACTCAGGTGGCTGTAAGTCTCCTTGGCATCAGCAGATTCTTGCGCGTGATAGTCATCCCATTCGTCGCGCGCAGCTTTGTACATTGCCTCAGCGTCTTTGTTGCCCACAAAGGCTTTCCAGTCGCTGATAACATCGTTCACGCTGCGGGGATCTTTGAAGGCGGAGAGAGCACTGTCTGAAGGGTTATCGTTCACGAACAAAACGGCAGTGCCCCACCAAGCGCTCTGACCAGCTGCAATGTTCAAGTCTTTCTGGAAAACCATGACTTGGTTGTCGGCGTTGCAGTTGGACTGCGAACCAACGTTGCCGCTGGCCTTGACCGCTTCGTACATGGGCGTGTCACCAAGTCGGAGGCCAAGCGGTC
>JAZUEA010000263.1:0-6647 GCA_045639945.1 Myxococcota bacterium | reverse complement strand
GTCTCTTAATTCTACTTTAATTTCACCGTTTTGCAGCGACATGCGCAATCGAGCGAAAACAGCCATTGCCACACCAACGTCGCCGTTGAGTGAAATGCGCGAAGTGTCGAGTGCTAAATAACCAGCGGTGGAGAGGCGAATGTCTGGCAATTCCAAGAAAAGTTCGATGCCGCCATTCACAATGTCCAGCGCAATTTCTGGCTGCCCCAAGTCGATATCAGCCAGGCTCAGCGAGAATGTGCTGCTGCTTGCAAGGCTGGTGTTACCCAAAATCGCTTTTAAATCGACCAGTTCGATGAGCGCGTACAAAAGTTCGCGAATGTTACCAAGCGTGTGGTGGCCAGGCGTCATGGACGGCGCGAGAGCCATCGAATCACCGAGCACGTTTTGGTCCAAACGAATGGAAAGCGCGTTTGAAATACCAAGTTGCGTGGTGGACGGCGTTTGATAGCTGGGCGCCCATAAGACTTCTCGGCGATCCATTTGCGGCGGATTGGTCGTGCCGTCGAGGTTGGATTCGCCTTGGCGCACGCCGTCGTCTGCGGTGACGGTGATTGTGTTCACGCCAAATTGCGCTTCGAGATCGATGGCGAAAGTACCGTCCGCTGCAACTTGAACAGGTTTTCCATTGACGTGAACGTCGATTTGTCCGCCGGTGTCAGTGGCGCTGCCGGTCACGCGAATCGTGTTGGAGTTGTCGCCACCCAAGATGGCACCGCGCTCTGGTGTGAACACTTGCAAAATCGGAACGGCGTCATCCACGTAGAACGATGCATGTCCACAAGTGTCCAAGTAGCAAGCGTAAATGAAGCCTTGACCTTCATCTAAAAAGTGCAAGCGATTCTCGTTGTCGAGTTCGGCGATGCTGTTTGGCTGAATGCGCCACTTGAGCGGTACATCCTTTAATTCTTTGCCGAATTTGTCGAATGCGGTCGCTGTAACCTTGGGGGTATTAACAAAATTGTATTGCGCAGGACGTGGTTCTTGAAGTTTGACTTCGATCCATCCCAAGTTGGCTGCCGGCGAAACTTGAGCGTCTGGGCCATCGAGCGACGCGTCCCAAAATGAAGCATCGGCGCGCTCTTCTGGAATAAAAATCGAGCTGTCCGCCAACGTGACTTCACCGTCCAAATCGTCGGAGCTCGTTGTTTCGTCGTCGCAGGCAGCGCAGGTCACCGCACAAAAAGCCAAAAGAAATCGCGAGAGTTTGGGATTTTTTAAAGGCTGCATCATTGTTGGAACGTCCCATCCACGATGAATTGGCTTTCCGTCGCTTTAAGTGACGGATTGCGAAGTCCGATGCGAGTGCCCGGCGTGAAGCCGAAAGGCTGCAAACTCTGCGGTACCGCGAAATCTGGAATCGGGAAGGTGGGTAAAATCTCGTTTAAGTAGTGATCCAAAATGGCCTGAACAATGCTGCGAAGCGTGTTTTCAACGGTGGTGCGCTGCGCCGCGCTCATCTCCAAGCCATCCAGATAAACGTACAATTCGCTCAGTTCAATGTCGTTGAACGAAATTTCGCTGCCGCTCAAGTTGATGGCAGCCGTGGCTTTGGCGGCCAAATTCAAGCCCAACGGTTCTTCAAACAAGCCAGGATAGCTGAAGCTGCCGTAGGCTGGGCCAAAGTGAATTTCGACAGCTGCGTCGCTGCCCAATTCCGGAGCGCCACGAACAGCCGGCGGAACGGTGAGCGAAAATGAAATGGCTGCATCGCTGGGAAGGCCGCCCAAAGCTGCGCCGATGTTGTCCATTTGGAACATGCCCGCGCGCCACAAACTGTGCAAAAGCTGGTTGACAACGATCAAGCTGACCGAGCCGCCCATTGTGCCACGGGGAGTAAGTTCGGCGCTGGCGTTGGTGCCCGGCGGAACTGGAATACCCAAAGACGAGTTGGCAATGCGGTGACCGCTTTGAATGGCAACGTTGCTCTTGATGCCCATGCGCATGCGCGACGGCGTGAGGGAAAGCTCGTTGAAGCCCACGTTTAAGCTGAGCGTGGTGGGTTCGTTGCCAGCCAGCGCCGGAACGGTGAAGGATTGGCTGATGTTGGCGAGATCTACGCCGTTGAGCACGTCTGCCAAAAGCGAGTCGATGTTGTCTTCCAAGAAATCTCGAAGCGCTTCGGTGACTTTGCGGCGAATCAAACCTTCGAAAATCTCGAACAACCAGTCCAAAATGGTGCCCGTGAACCAACCTTGGAAGTTGGAATCCAAGTCGCCCAATTTGAGTTGGTTGATGTTCTTTAAGCTGACGCGCGGTTTGCCGCCGGAAAGTGTGACATTGAAACTCATGTCAGCGTCGGCAGTGCGCACGTAAATTTCGCCCGCTTTTGTAATGGTTCCAGTGACTTTGGCGCTAAACATGAGCTCTTTAAGCTGAGCTTGAACGCGCAAGCCGCCGTTTTCCAAAGACAGGCTGAACGAGTTCGGACCACGCAACGCCAAATCTTTATAAGTAACGCCTACTTTTAAGATGCAGACACCTAAAACTCGCTGCTTGCAGGTTTCTGGCACGAGCGGGTTAGAGGCAAGCATGCTTTGGTGAATTGTGTTTACCAATCCTTGTGAGTTCACGATGGTGCGCAAAAGATCGGCCAAGCTCTTAATGGGCGTCGAGGGCGCGCCGTCGTCGATGGCTGCTTGCTTTAAGTGCAAGTTGATGGCGTTTGAGAAGTAACTGTTTTCGCCGTGGTATTTGTCCGACGCGAAGTAAGGACAGAAAATACTGTTTTCATTGCCCGCAGCGTCAGTTGCACGCACTTCGTGAACGTTCAACCCCCACTTGGGATTGATGGCGACAGAGAAGTGGCCGCTGTTGTCGATGTTGGCGTTGTGGTTGTCGATGACAAAGCGAGACAGATCCGAAATATCGTTTACTTCGCCTTCAAGCGTGGTTTGACCCATGGAAATCATCCCAATGGGTGAAGTGCACGCAATCGTAGGACCACCGGCGTCGACTTGAATGCGAGTTGAAGCGGACAAATTCGCGTTGTTAAACGTGTTGCCGTCCACTGCCACGTAAAGCGTGTAAACACCTTCTGATTCAGGCCAAAAACGACCTTCACCAAACGTGCGCAGTGTGGGTTCGCTGTTCCAAACCAAGTGTGCTTGCGGAACCAAATTTCCAAATGCGTCCGTGACTTGCGCTTCGTACGAGAAAACTTCGCCTACGCGGTAGTACGGTTTTTCTGGAGAAATCGCAGCAACCATTTTGGCGGGCAAAGCGGGCGTAACATCAATGGTTGCGGGATGTTGCAAGCGAGCACCGTCGACAGAACAGAAGATTTCGTATGTGCCTGCTGTGCGAATCGTTACGCGGTGATCAGGTGTAATCGTTGTGCCGGAAACTTCAGGCGTGACAATGATTTCAGCGTTTTCGATGTTAAGTTCGTTGCCGCTGAGATCTGTGCCGATGCATGTGACCAACGCTTCGTTGCCCGCGACCATCACGGTGGGTTCAACTTCGGCGTAAGTGACTTCAATGCTTGAGGGTTCTACGTCAAAACGAGCAGGAGAGGTGTCGCGCAAACCATCTTTGGGGGCGACGCAGGTAATGTAGTACGTGCCTGCTGTGTGCCCCGTGATTTCGGTGACGCCGTCGATGGTTTCCATTGACCAACCAGTACTTGGGCGCACTTCAATCTTGGTCATGTGACCATCGAGCGCAGAGCCTTCTTCGTCCAAAAGCAAGCAGGTGATGCGGTTTGCAAAGCCTGCCGGTGCAGACGGAAGACCCAATTCTGTTTCGATCGCAACGGGAGCGAGGGGATATTCAATTCCTTCTGCATCAACGGTTGCATCGAAAATCACGGCAGAATCAGGAAATTCAACGCTGCTATCTATTAAAGCTGCATCTACTTGCGTTTCAGGCACATTCGCGTCGACGCGTGCAATCATTGCATCGGTTTCAAATCGCGAACCTTGTGGCGCATCGTCGTCATCGCAAGCGTTCAGACCAAAAATGGCGAGCAAAGCGATTGCATTCCGCCAACAGAGTGCTTTTTGACGGGGAAAAAAAAGTGAAAACACGTGATTTCCTCAAGAGTGTAACTCTTTGAATCATAGCGCGAAGTGGAGATTTTTGAACCACGACTTCTAAGAAAACGACACAAAACTCGTTTCTCTGGAAGATAACTCAAGAACTTTCTGTTCAGGTCGTGGTAATATGGCTTTACGAGGGACTTCTAAGCCCTTTGTTTTCGCCGCGAGGTTGCGGCAGGAGAAGTCGAAATGAGTGAAGACAAGATGATCGAAGAGCAGGAACAGATCGTGCAGATGCTCGACGAGGAGACCGGTGAAGAGCTCACCATGCAGGTCTACCCTTACACCTGCTTTAAGATGAAGGATCACACCTACGCGGTGCTGACTCCTCACGAGACCGTCGTCAAGATCCTGCGCGAAATCCCCGACGAGGAGGACGATGAGGTTTTCTCTCTTGAGGAATTGGAACCGGCCGAATACCAGGAGATCCAGCGCTTTGTGGCCGAGGCTTTGAAGCCCTGGAACTGCAAGATCTCGATTCGCGCTGATGAATTTATCCTTGAGGGCGAGCCCCCGGAGGAGTTCTTTGAGCGCGAGGACATGGAAGAGCCGATCGAGGTTGAAACCGAAGACGGCGATGAAGATTCCTACATTGTGCTTCAGCGCATCGATACCGCTGAGCAGCAGTACTTGATCGTGATGTCCGAAACGCCCGAGCTTTACCCCGCCGAGATGATCAGCGACGACAAGGCTCGCCGTTTGACCGACGACGAACTCGAAAAGCTCCAGGACGTCTTCGAAGAGAAGTTGCAGGACGCTGAAGAAAAGCTCGATGCCGAGTGCGGCTGCGACTGCGACGATTGCTGCGAAGAAGAGCCCGAAGAAAAGAAGGGCAAGAAGGAAAAGGGCGGCAAAAAAGGCGGCAAAAAGAAGTAATTCTTAAAGCCACCTCTCCCTTCCTTCCTCTCCTCAATTTAAATCTTCAAAACACTCCTCCCCACATCCCCAAAAATCAGGAATGATTTCGAAAGAATGACTTTGTGTATTTTTGCGAAAATCGAAAAACTGAAGTGATTTCGGCGGGTTATGCTTTAAAAAGATCGCAAGCTTCGTCGTACAGATCTTCTAGCGCAGCGACTCGTTTTTGAACGTCGTATTCGCGAATCATTTTTTCGCGAGCGGCGCTGGACAATCGCGCGCGCAATTCCGGATTTTCGAGCGCCATTAATCGATCGGCCAGCGCAGAAGGTGCACGTTCAGGAATTAAGAAACCGGTTTGAGAATCATCAATGATTTCGGGTAATCCGCCGTGCCAAGTGCCAACAGGAACGGTGCCAGATGCGGAAGCTTCTTTGATGACAATGAGGCCGGATTCGCGGTCGCCGTCTGATGCGGTCACGCTGGGAGCGAGCAAAACGTCAGCGGTGGAAAGTCGGGCGGCCAATTCCGCTTGTGTAGCGGTGCCGGCGAACACGACATCGTCTTGAAGTGAGAGTTCATCGACCACGGCGCGCAGACGTGATTCGAGCGGTCCTCCACCAAAAATCGTGTATTTGCCATTAAATCCGCGGCGTTTGGCTTCTGCGAATCCGCGCAGTGCAACTTCGAAGCCTTTTTTCTCAACAAAGCGGCCAATTGAAACGACGTCTAGCGGTTTCTGAATAAATTCGCGGTTTCCCGGCGTGAACTTCGAAAGATCAATGCCTAAACGCCAAACGCGGGCGCGATCCGCTGGAACGCCCAATTCGATCAACATTTCCTGCAATTCAGTGGAAGCGCAGAAAGCGAGAGTGAGCCGCTTGAGCAATTTTGGAGCGAGCATTCCGTAGCGTAAGTACTCGGGACGAAAACGCTTTTCGCTGCGAAGCAACGGAACGTCGTAGCCGTGAAACGTTGCGACAAGTGGCAGATTGAATTTTTCGGCGTAGCGCAGTGCGTACAAGCTGCCGGGACCAAAATGGCCGTGAACCAACGCGTATTTTTGATTTTTGAACGCGCGATCGAAGTTTGCACTCCAACGTGTGAGTTCGTAGAAGGGGCCGGCTATGTTCACGGAATCATAAGGAAATCGGTCGGCATTTTCGCGTTTGTTGCAAAAAACGTGAGCGTCGTAGCGACTGTGATTCTTGAGCTCTTCGTGCACAAAGGTCTGCGACCATGGAAGAAAATTGGTGCAAAAAAGGGCGACGACGGGCTTGTTCATGCGGGATCCTTTTGCTCGACAGGTTTTTTGGGGGGCGCTTTTGGAATGAGCGACTTGGGATTCATACCGCAAATCAGGCGCAAGGTGACAAGCGACATGACAACGAGCGTGACGGCCAAAAGCACCAGGCGCATCCAAGCGTACGGCAAGTGAATGAGTTGCTGAACCTCAAAAATTGCCACGGACGTCAGCACCATGCAGCAAAGTGGACGAACGGCATTCTTTAAATAAGCCAGCGTCGAAACGCCAGCAGCACGGCGAGCAAGCTGCAAAAGTATAGCAATAATCAATGGATACGCGACTAACCACGCGACTGCAACGGACAGTGCGCCATATTGCGGTAACAGCTTGGCTGCCGAAATAAACACGCCAAACAACACAAGCATGCTCAAAAATGAATCGATGAGTGCGAGCCACGGATGTCCCGATGCGACGTAGAGTTCTGAGAAAAGTCGCGCGAGACC
>JAZUEA010000262.1:0-6770 GCA_045639945.1 Myxococcota bacterium | reverse complement strand
TTTGGCCGTCGCAGTCGTTGTCGAGTCCGTCGCAGAGTTCGACGCCATCGTTTGTGATTTCGCAGAAGTATGCGCACTCACTGCCGCCCGGAAGCGTGTAGTAATTTGGCTGGCAGCCAATTGTGATGCATTCGGCGTTTTCGCATCTGCGGATGGAGCCCAATTGCGCGCACGAGTGATTGCAACCACCGCAGTGTTCGAAGTCGTTGTTGAAGTCGAAGTCTTCGTCGGTTTTGCCGTCGCAGTCATTGTCGAGCTCGTCGCAGATTTCGACGCCTTCATTGGTGATGTCGCATCGGTACTCGCAACCGTTTTCGAGACCACTCAAAACGGGCAAGCCGTCTGCGTTGTACGAATCCAGATCCCAGTAGCCCTCTTTGCAGCTCACCATGGTGCAACCGCCCAGGTAGCAAGTCATAACAGTACTTGTGCTGGGGCAGAGATCGTCGCCTTCGTCGATTTGGCCGTTGCAGTCGTTGTCAATGCCATCACAAGATTCGATGCCATCGTTTGTGATGTCGCATGCGTATTCGCAGCCATTTGTGGGAAGGCCGTCTGAGTCATGGTAGCGTGGTGCGCACTCGCCCATGACAAGTTGACCGTCTACGCAAAGTGTTTCTGCGTTTGGATAAGTGTATGTGATACCGCATTGACCACAGTTTAATGGGTCATTTTGCTTGTCGAATGTTTCATCGACTTGATTATCACAGTTGTTGTCTAATCCATCACACAGAGTTTCTGGACCAGGTTGATAGAAACTGGGGTAGTTGCAAGCCCAAGTTCCATGGAGACACGCCACTCGAGAGCCTGCACATGGGCCGGTTTGAATGCAGTTCAGGTCAGGTGCTGCTTCTAAATCTTGGATCTCATCTGTTTCGCCGTCACAGTCATTGTCTAAGCCATCACAGATTTCCGGCGCACCTTCATAGATGTTTGGATTGTTATCGTTGCAGTCGTAACCCTTGCAGCCTTTGCCGCTTCCGTAGCCATCGCCGTCTTTGTCATCACACGGCTCGCAAAAGCCTTCATCGGGCAGGCATTGCATGACTTCGCGGCCGTCGTCTAGTGTGAACGATGTGCAAGTGTAGCCATCAATGCAGTCAGATTCCGTGCAATCTTTGGAGCAATAATACTTGTAGCCAATCTGAAGACAGAGATTGTCTTCGCCGCCACAATTGGTGGTTTCATCACACGGTTCGCAAAGACGCTTGGCGGTGTAGAGACATAAAAAAGTGTGGTCTGCGCCGCCGTTTGCGATGGGACGGCAATCAAAGTTCGGTGGGCAATCACCGTTGCAAGTCTTTGAACAGACGTAGTTTTCAGGACCTTCTACGCAGAATCCGGAGAGGCAGTCGAACGCGGTTGTGCACGGATCACCGAATCCGCCTCGAACCGAAGCATCTATTAAATAAGCGTCAATTTTGTATGACGAGTCTAAATCAAAGACATCGGCATCAGAAACACTGTCGGAGTTGCCAGAGGTAACCTCGTCGGCGCAACCTAAAATCAGGATGCAACTCAGCAGTGTTAAACGGTTTTTCATTTTTTACTCCACAATTAAGCCGCCGCTTTTCTAGCAGATTAAAGCGTAGATTTGTAGGCGCGCTATTGTTTCGTGATCGACTTTTTTATTCTTATGTGGATGTTATGAATGACAAAGCATCATTCATATAAAAAGAGAAGATTAGAGAGCGAAGGCCAAAGCGCCCAACACAGCGAGAACAACCACAACTGCGATGATGATCGGAGCTTTGGATTTTTCAGCCTTCTTGGCGGCCGCTTGAACCTGCGTGTTGACTTCGGCAGCCTTTTCAGAAGCAGCAGTCGCGGCGGTTTCAACGGCTTCAGCGGCCTTTTCAGAAGCAGCAGCCTTGGCGGTTTCAACGGCTTCAGCGGCCTTTTCAACTTTTTCTTCGACTGCTTTTTCTGCCTGTTCGACCACGTCGCTGGAAGCGGCTTTCACAGTTTCTTCAGCGTTTTCAATCGCTTTTGCAGCTTCATCGGCGGCCTTTTCAGCAGCAGCCTTGGCTTCTTCGACAGCTTCTGCAGCTTCCTCGGTGGCCTTTTCAGCGGCAACCTTGGCTTCTTCGGCAGCATTTGCAGCTTCCTCGGCGGCTTTTTCAGCGGCAACCTTGGCTTCTTCGGCAGCTTTTGCAGCTTCCTCGGCGGCCTTTTCAGCGGCGGCCTTGGCGGCTTCTTCGGCGGCTTTGGCTTCTTCAGCGACTTGAGCCTTCATCAAATCGCGGAACAAAGGCATGCCAACTGTTGTGGCGGATGTGTCATCGCTTTTTTCTTCGGAAGCGGCTGTCGCTTTAGAAATGCGGCTAAGCGGCGAGCTGAGCGGCGAAACGCCAGGCTTCAACGACGGCAAGCCAGCCAGCAAGCCACCGGTCGATCCGGTCTTCAATTGTGCGAATTCTCTTTCAGACGAGGCGACGCCTAACGGGCGCATGGCGGGCATTCCAAAGGTGGTTTTCCCGGCGACCTCACCCAATGACGCACCGCAGTGGACGCAGTGAAGGGAACCTTCTGGGGACTCTTTGCCACAAGCTTTGCACTCAGCCATCTTTTATTCCTCGCGCTCCTGAAAATTGTAAGGATTTTGTCATTTTCGAATTGAGTCGACAAGACCTTGGATGCGTGCAATCGCTTTTTCGCTGGTTCTTAAGAGTATCGAGAGCAATTTCAAGGCGATAGATTTGTAACCGTGAATGCACAATCAAATTTTTTAAGCGTGTTTCATGTGAAAGAATTTCATCAATCAAAGTCACGCATCTCTTTGAAAATGCTTTAAAAATGCCTTTATAGTTTCAAAAAAGCTCATTTAACTGTATATTGAACTGTTTAGTTCTCCTGATGGTGTACCGATGGTTGCAGAACTCGAAGCTTTAGCGCTTGACGCCGAACGGGCGTGGAATCTCGGAGCACTCTCAGAAGTGGAATCCATGTACCGTCGGTTGGTGCATGCAAATCCATCGAATGCTGCTTGGCGATTGCTCTTGGCGCGCGTTTGTAAGGAGCAGGGCAAAGATTCAAAAGAAATGCTCTGCACGTTGTGTGACCAAGCGATTGAAAGCGGCGATTTGTTGGTCGCCATGGTTTCGCTCATGGAAGCGGGCGATGGCGAAATTCAGTCGGATTTGTTGCCCAAGCTTCGACCTGCATTGAGTCAGCAAAGTGGTTTGGAATCTGCTCAAACGCCCATGCCGCTTTTCAATGCAACCGCGCTCGATTCTAACGTGAGCGACAGTCTGCCGCGTTATCAGTCGGTGGCGCCGCACAACTCGATTCCGTTTTTCTCGCACTTTTCGCTCGAAGAACTTCAAAAGTTTAAATCGGCGGTATCGCTGCGCATGTTGCCGGCGAAGACCACGTTGCTTACGGCGGGTCAAAGCTCGGACGTGGTTTACATTGTGGCAGCAGGCGAGTTTGAGGCGATCAAAGTTAAGGACGGCGAAGAAGTTCAGCTGGCAACGCTTAAACCGACTGCAATCATTGGCGAAATGTCGTTGGTGTTGGATCGACAGCGAGCAACCACGATTCGTTCAACAACGCCATCGTTTGTGTTGCGCGTTTGTTTATCGTCTGTTCGCGACATTGCAGCTCAAAATTCTCACGCCGCAATGGAGTTGAAGAACTTCCGCGATCGCCGAGCCATGTCGATTTTGCTCGCCACTTCGCCGCTGTTTCAGAACTTGCACAGCTTTGAGCGCGCGATGATCGTGCAGTGTTTTCGGTCGCACGAAGTTCAGCAAGGCGAAAAACTCATGTCGCCCAAAACGCGCATGTGTTTTTTGGTTTTCGATGGTGTGTTCGAAGTTCTCACGCGCATCGAGAATTCAAAGAGCAGCGATTCCGAATCGCCTGAAGGTTTTGAGCTGAGCGCGCGACTTGGTCCCGGTGATGTGTTCGGCGAAAGTTTGATGCTCGAAAGCGGCGAGGCTGGATTTGTGATTCGAGCGCTTACGCCCGGTCGATTGCTGGAATTGCCGCAGGCGAGTTATGTGCGGTTGTGCGGCGTCATGCCCAACGTGGAATCCGCGCGACAAAATCAACTAAACCGACTCATGCAGATTCGACAGATTCAGTCGATTCAAGCCACCATGAAGGCGCGCGACGACGAAGTGGCTGTGTCCGCCCGAGAAGAACTCCAGGAAAAATTGGACAAAGCCATGAAGGGCGCGGCGATGCTACATCGCTTCATTTTTGAAGACGACGAGTTCGTTGACCGCCAGTCTTTTTAATTTCATCAGGAATTCACTTCCAATCACGATTTAGGCAAAAAAGATGCTGAAAATTCAGGACACCGAGAGCGGCGAGAAGCGCCCGTTTGAACCCCTTGAGCCCGGCAAAGTCGGCATGTACGTTTGCGGCGTCACGCCGTACGATCGCAGCCACTTGGGTCACGCCCGTTGCTACGTCGTTTACGATCTCGTGTATCGCTACCTGAAGTACAGCGGCTTTGAGGTGAAGTACATCCGCAACTTCACGGACGTGGACGACAAGCTCATCGCTCGCGGCAACGAGCGCGGCATTTCGCCCATGCAGGTCGCGCAGGAAAACATCGATCTGTTCCACCAGGACATGGACGCGCTTCACATTGAGCGCCCGACCGATGAACCGCGCGTTTCCACCTCGATTCCTGAAATCATCGCGCTCGTTCAGCGACTTGTCGATCGCGGCATCGCGTACGAAGCCGACGGCGATGTGTACTACGAAATCGCCAAGTTCCCGAGCTACGGCAAGCTCTCCAAGCGCAGCCAGGAAGAAATGCAGGCTGGCGCCAGTGGCCGCGTGGACGAAAACCAAAAGAAGCGCAATCCCATGGACTTTGCGGTTTGGAAAGCTTCCAAGCCCGGAGAGCCGTTCTGGGAGAGCCCGTGGGGTAATGGTCGCCCGGGTTGGCACATCGAGTGCTCCGCGATGAGCATGTCTCGATTGGGCGAAACGTTCGACATTCACGGTGGCGGCCGTGATTTGGTGTTGCCGCACCACGAAAACGAAATTGCGCAATCCGAAGGCGCCACGGGCAAGCAGTACGTTCGCTACTTCATGCACAATGGCTTCGTGAACACCGACAAGCAGAAGATGTCGAAGTCGCTCAACAACTTCTTCACCGTGGCCGAGATTTTGGAGCGCTACGAGCCTGAGGTTCTGCGCTGGTTCATGATGTCGTCCACGCACTACAAGAACCCCATCAACTTCAGCGACACGTTGCTCAACGAAGCTGCAACCAAGGTGGCGTACTTCTTTGAGACCTTGAAGAAGACCGAAGCGTTCATCGCTGAAACCGCTGAAGAAGATCAGGGCCCGCTGCCGAACGAGGAAATCTGGACCAACCTGGATGCCAAGTTCCGTGAGGCCATGGACGACGACTTCAATGTGGTGCGCGCCATGGAGCCTATCCACGAGGCGTTCAAGGTTTTGAACGAGCTCTGCGCCGCCAAGAAGAAGAAGCGCGCGCCCGCTCGCACCGCCGCCAAGAAGATCTTGGAAGCGCTGAAGCAGGTCGATCAGGTTTTGGGCATGTTCAGCGCCGATCCTTCGACCTACTTGGAAAAGCACCGCAAGAAGGCCGCCGACCGCGCCGGCATCTCCATCGAGTGGATTCAGGGCAAGATTGCCGAGCGCTTGAACGCCCGCGATGAAAAAGACTGGGCCAAGGCGGACGTGCTCCGCGACGAGTTGCTCTCCAAGGGCGTGGTCTTGATGGACGGCGTGAACGGGACTGAGTGGTCCGTCAACGACGAGAAGAAGTGAGATTGCCCCCGCGCGGGGCGAACAATTTTGTGTTTCATTGCTCTGCGTGAACAATCATGAGGCTCTGGGGAAACCCAGGGCCTTTTTTGTTTTTGAGGCATTTAAAACTTTGCAGTCGGCGTTTTTAAAACGCTGTTTCCTTGTTGCGCCAACATCGCTGTTTCGTGGCGCTTCGAGTGTGTGCTGTCGCCGCGAACAAACGGGGAAGGGGAGTGCGAGAATCGTCTTGTCAGGTCATCGCGCGTTCATTGCGATGTGCACGGCCTGGTTCTTGCAGATGGCCTGCTGTCTTGTTTCACGTGAAACAAAATTTTTCACCCGAGCGCTTGCCATGAAACGAGGAACGATCCGCCCTTTTTGTAGGAACAAAGCGTGTGAGGAATCTTGGGGAAGGGAACCAGCGCGTTTTGTTTCACGTGAAACATGCGCTGCGTTGGCACGTTGTTTGCGGAAATCAAGCGTCGTTTTGGGTCTTCGAGAACAAACAACAAAACAGTGAAACCTCCTTCTGCAACGGCTATAACGCCGCCTGCAAACGCAAGACACCGCAAAGACAGCGAACCAAAAATGAATAAACCACTAAAAATCGTCTCTCCGCATGCCCCGACAGGAGATCAACCCGAAGCCATTGAGGCGTTGGTTCGTGGGTTGGAATCCGGCGCAAAGCACCAGGTCCTTTTGGGTGTGACGGGCTCGGGAAAAACGTTCACCATCGCGAATGTGATTGAGCGATTTCAACGACCTACGCTGGTTTTGGCGCACAACAAAACGCTGGCGGCTCAGCTTTACAGCGAATTCAAGGCGCTGTTTCCCGAAAACGCGGTTCACTATTTCGTCAGCTACTATGATTACTACCAGCCTGAAGCCTATGTGCCGGCTACGGATACATTCATCGAAAAAGACTCGCGCATTAACGAGGAAATCGACCGAATGCGCCACGCTGCGACCAAGGCTTTGATTGAACGGCGCGATGTCATCATTGTGGCGTCGGTGTCGTGCATCTACGGCAT
>JAZUEA010000261.1:0-2048 GCA_045639945.1 Myxococcota bacterium | reverse complement strand
CACAGAACGACATGGCTACGATCCGACTTGTTTGTTTTGAGCTCGGCTGGTGAGCGCGTTCCGATTCCGCTGAAAGAACGCGAACTTAAGACGATTCCGTACTACGTTTCTTATCTTTTCCCCGATGACGAACTGCTTTGGAACACAGCGCAGAGCATTATTGAGGATTGGAACCAGACCGCGCGCCAAAGCGTGGCAGTGATGCAAGAAAAGCCGCTCGACCAGGTGGGCAATGTTTTTGTGTTTTGCCACAACCCGGTTCAACCGAGCGACGACGAAGCTTGCGGCGAGACAGGTTTCCAGGTTCGTTTCGGCGATCTTCGGTACAACGTGCTGCACTGGGTTGAGGCGGACCAAATCGAAGGACCGCTTGGCTATGCGCCCAGCGCAACCGATCCGGTGACGGGCGAAACGATTTCCGGCAAAGCGCACATTTACGGCGCAGCCATTGACACGTACGCCACTTACGCGTTGGACATTGTTCGCATGTTCAACGGTGACATCGACACGGAATCATTCTTAGACGGTAGCTACTTCAATGGCGAAGTTTTGGATCGACTTTACAAGACGGTCGATCCAGATGAGCTGCATCCTGCGCTTGAAGCGATTCCGGTGAAGGGCGAGCAGAAAGCGTTGATGCGTCAGGCGAAAGCGCCGGGCAAAGATGCGCTTGGTGCTTATCGCCGTCGTGAGCGCCTTGAAAATCGAGAAGCGGCCAAGGTGAAAGGCCACAAGCCGTACTCTAAGGCGCAGGCAGAAGCGCGTTACAACAAATTGCTCGAAGCGGGAGTGGCTGGGCGGTTCGCTCAAAGTGAAATCCAGCAGCGTTTGGAACGAGCCGGCTACACGAATTTGAAGAGCGCCGACGTGATGCGCCATCTCAACCCGTTTGCGTTGGCGCGCTATGAAGCCGCGATGAAGAAGGCGCGCAGCCGAAACATCATGATGACCGATTATTTTGACACGTCGGTTTTGGGCATTGCGCGCAAGTACGCTGGTCGCACCGATTACGACCGGATTTGGCACGAGCTGCGCGCCGAGCTCTTCCGCTCCACCGCGTTGCACGAAGTCGGTCACACAATGGGTTTGCGGCACAACTTCCAGGGCAGCTACGACTCCATCAACTACTTCGATCCTTACTGGGATTTGCGCAAAGAAAACCTGCCTGCCCAGAATAAGGAGCTTACCTACAAAGATCTGTTTTCGATGAGCGCTTTGACCGAAGACCAGATCGACGGCCGGATGCGCGATTACCAGTACTCGTCGATCATGGACTACGGCTACTCGTGGCAGTCCGATTTGATGGGGCTGGGCAAGTACGATGCCGCCGCGTTCACGTTTGGTTACAGCAGTGGTTACGACAAAGTTCACTCGGAAGACGAGCGCTGCAGAAAGTTGGGCGCCATTATTGATGGCGAGGACTGCTTGGTTCAGCGTCCTGGTTTGATTGAAATCTTCAAGAAGAACCGCGGTGAGTTGGGCAAAGCAGGCGAGCTCTTGACTGCTCAGGAAACGCGCTTTGGTCACACTGTTCGTTACGACGACACTGACATTCCAAACATCAACATTTTGGAGCGTTACCACTACACAACGCTCGCGCGTTCGTTCCCGAGCTTGGAGACGATGCAAGAACGCGATTGGATGCGCTACGACGATTATTTGGCCGCCGCGCCGCTTAACACTCAAAGCGATGAGCAGCCGGTGCGTGTGCCGTATGCGTTCTGCTCAGACGAATGGGCCGAGCAGATTCTCTCGTGCCAGATCTTCGACCAAGGCGCCGATCCGTATGAGATGACGGCTACGCAGATGAATCACTGGCGCGCGTTCTACTACTTTGACAACTTCCGCCGCGATCGCTTTGGCTGGTGGGACGAGGATGTTTTGTATTCTGCGTTCTTCCGCAATTTCTTGCCGATTTCGGATTACCACCAATTCTGGTGGTTCGCGGAAGACGGCTTCGATCCTGTTTTTGATTTGACCTTCGAGCGCGCTGCATATGCCGGCTTTAACTTGCTCATCGAAGTGCTCGTCACGCCGCCGTACGGTCA
>JAZUEA010000260.1:0-3053 GCA_045639945.1 Myxococcota bacterium | reverse complement strand
CGTGGGTGCACAGGGATTGCTGCAGCTCATGCCCAACACCTGCGCGGATTTGGGCGTGACCGATCCGTACGATCCGGCGCAAAATATCAATGGTGGTTCACGGCTGTTGCGCATGCTGGCGAATCGGTTTGAGGGCGATTTGGTGCTCACGCTTTCTGGTTACCACGCGGGCGGGGGAGCCACTCACGCGGCAGGCGGCATTCCGTACGACCGAACGAGTCAGTACGTAGGCATGGTTCTCAAAGCGTACTATGCCTACAAACGCGAACTGCCAGTTGATTCGGCTGAAGTAAAAGTTGAAGAAACGCCTTTGGTTTCCGATACTTCTACGATTTCATCTGAGGCGCTGCCTTCAGAATTTGTTGCGCCTGAAGCCAAACAGGCAGAGCCCAGCATCGACACGCCAAGTGTTTGGCCCTCTCCAGATTGAAAAAATGTGAGCACTTAAAAAAAGTGCTTGACGCTCAAATCAAAGGCGCGTATAAACGCCCCCGTTCGAAGCACTGAGAACTTCCAAAAAAATGCGGGAATAACTCAGTGGTAGAGTGCAACCTTGCCAAGGTTGAAGTCGCGGGTTCAAGTCCCGTTTCCCGCTCAAGAGCCTCTGGTGAAAATCAGAGGCTCTTTTTTTATGTGCAGTTTTTGGCTGCCATTTCCCACCAGCTCCAATGTGCCCCTCTTCCTGAGATGATATGAATTCTCCTTTTATTTCAAACAATTACCAATCTTCAGATTGGTCAGCGCAGCAGTTTATGCGCGGCCTTTTGCTGGCGTTTCTGGTTCGTTTGATCTCGGGTGTATTGCTGTCGCTCTGGGCGGCACCGGTTTCAATCGATGATTCGTTTCGCGTTTTTCACGCGGTTTGGTGGAGTGAGCATCCCAATTTTGCAAGTCAACTCGTGTGGTTACCTGGTTATGCCTGGATTTATGGTTCGCTCATTGCGCTGACGCGAGAGATGATTTTGGCTCCTAGGTTGCTGTCGCTTGCGTTTCAGTTGGCAACGGGCGCGGCGGTTGCGATTTGGTTGCCTGGTACGCGCCGCGAGAAATTCCTGGCGGCCTGTTTGGCTTGGTGCGCACCGCTTGCGTTTTCTGTGGGGAGTTTGCCGTTATCCGAGGCGGCAACAGGTTTTTTTCTGATTGGCGGCGCTCTTGGATTTGTTAGATTTCGTCTGGTAGAGGATCAAGATCAAAAGCTTTTAAATATTTTCTGTGGCGGAGTTTCGATTTTTCTCGCGACAACGTTGCGTTATGAAGCTTGGGCATGCGCAGCGGTTTTCTTTATTGCAGTTTTGCTGCGTCGACCACGTGCGATTGACTTAACTTGCGCCGCTCTTTCGCTTTTATTTCCGATACTTTGGACGATTTATTGCTTTGCGATTGAAGGTGTTTGGTTCTCATTTTTAACAGGTACTCGTGACGATCATTTTGGGCCATCGTCCATTGCTTCGCTGTTTTCTGCGGATGGCTTGTTGGCGATTGCGTTTTTATCGGTTTCCGTCTTGATGGGGTTCGTGCACGAGCGAGCCAATCGATTGTTTTTGTGGTTTGCAGTGGCGTTTTTGCTTTTAATTTCAGCAGTTGCCCTCAAGGCAGCTTTGCCCTCTCAGTATCCGATTCGACTTTGGTACGTGCCGTGTTTGTGCGCGAGCGTTTATTTGGCGCGCTCTCGCTTTGCGTGGCCGGCGATTGTGATTTGCGTGGTGTTTGGGGGGCCGCTCTCGTTTTTCCGTTCAGATGTGCGTGATTTAAAAGAGCAAGTGGTGGCAGGTTGGGTTGCGAATCAATCAGGACATGTTGTGATTGGTCGCAAAATGCCCGAATCTACTACGATTTTTGTTTACGCAAATTCGCTCGGCCGCGTGCACTTAGATGGTATTGGCAAAAAATGTCCGCTCGATTTTTTTGGAAGAGCTGACTTTGATCCGTCGTGCGAAGAGGCGCCATGGTTAAAAGATGTTTCGGCGCTTGTGACGCACGAGAGTCAGTCGATTGAATTTAAGCAGGCGCTGAAAATGAAATTTCACCCGGTGGCTCAGGTGGATAAGTGGATTTTGTGGGAGCTGTCGGAATAATAGAAGATTCGAGAATTAAAGAGCTTCTAGGATCGCGGAAAGACCGATGCCACCTTGACCATTGAGGGCGATCAGAGACAGTTGGCCGGCTTCGAGCTCGGAGATGGCACGCAAAATGCAGCGCACGCCGCTTGCTCCTTCTGGATCACCAAATGCGATACATCCGCCGGTTGGGTTGAGTCGTTCTGGGTCGATTTCACCTACTGCGTGCGGTCGGTTGAGATGCGATTTCGCAAATGCGTCGCTCTTTAAAAGTTTGATGGTTGCGAGCACTTGAACCGCAAAAGATTCGTGAAATTCGATGGTTGCAAAATCTTTGAGTTCGAGTTTGTTGCGGCGAAGTGCTTTTTCAACGGAGTAGGCGAGCGCCACAAAACCTTGGTCGCTGGGATCTGCGGCCGCGCCAGCAAATGCTTTGAACGCAGCAAGTGGCGTGTAACCCAAGCTGCGGGCTTTGCTTTCTTCCATGAGCAAAACAGCGGCGGCTCCATCTGCAGCGGCGGCGCTGTTTCCGGCGGTGATGGTGCCTTGGTGCACAAATGCCGGTCGGAATGCTGCAAGATCGCGAGCCGTGATGTCAGGACAAATCAACGAATCTGTGTAGATGTGATTGCCGCTTTCGGTGGCTAACGGCACGATTTCTTTGGCGATTTTTCCTTGTGCGACGGCTTTAGCTGCGCGCGTGTGCGAGCGAACCGCGAATTCATCTTGTGCTTCGCGAGTGATGTTGTTGCGCTCGGCGATCGATTCGGCTGCAACTCCCAAAAGCTCGCCCGTGCTCGGTTCTTGCGATTTGGGCAAGCTTGGCAGCAGATTGGATTGCGGCAACAAGTTCCCGATTGCGCTGCAAAGTTCAATTAATCCGAGCGGTTTTTGAGCTCGAGCAGTCATGAGTGGCGCGAGCGCTTTAGAAACATGTGGCGCGAAGGTGAGCGGAAGTTGGCTTGAAGACTCAACGCCGCCTGCAATGGCAGTGTC
>JAZUEA010000259.1:0-5687 GCA_045639945.1 Myxococcota bacterium | reverse complement strand
AAGCGGCCTGACCTTTGCGCCCGAGGCGGGCAGTCAGCGCCTGCGCGACGCTATTAACAAAAACGTCCGCGAGGAGGATTTGCTGGAGAGCGGCAAAAACGCCTTTTCTGGCGGCTGGAACGGCGGGGAGCTCTATTTCATGCTGGGTCTTCCGACAGAGACGGATGAGGACGTCGTCGGCATTGCGGAGCTGTCCCAAAAAGTTCTGTGGACGTGGAAGCAGAACGCGGCGAACAAGTCCCGCGGCGTCCGCATCACCGTCTCCACCTCCGAGTTCGTCCCTAAGCCGCACACGCCCTTCCAGTGGGCGGCGCAGGTGACGCGGGAGGAATATCTCCGGCGCGTACATCTGCTGTCCGACGCCATGACCGCCAAGGCGATCACCTACGTCGACGAAGTGAAGTCGATTTCCGTGCCGTCGAGCGAATCAAACGACATTGCAATGGGTTACAGCAACTTGGTTGTGTACCCTGAGTCGCTTGAGACCACCGTTGGCGATAACATGCCGCAGCGCGCGTTGGACTTGAACATTCGCAACACGGGCAACCGTCCGCTGCGCTTCTCGGGCGGCGTGAGCTACCAGAACGGCGATGACGAATTCGGTTACCGTTACGGCTTGTCTGAAAACGGCGAAATTGGATTCGATTGGATCGATTTGCCGGTTGCGAACCGCAAAGTTCACGATCTTTCGGATGATGGTTCTGTTCAGCTGAACTTGGGCTCTTCGTTCACGTTCTATGGCTTCAAGTACTCCAAGGTGACGTTGGGCGCGAACGGCTACCTGATGTTTAGCAGCGGTGAAACGCCTTCTTACCAGATTGAATCGCTGCCTGATCGTGCCGAACCCGATGAATTCCTTGCGTTCCACAGCATGGATCTCGATCCGTCTAAGTCGGGCGCGAAGGTTTACAGCGGTCGCACCGATGAGGGCTTTATCATCACGTTTGAAAACGTGCCGCCTTACAGCAGCTCCGATGAGCGCTACACGTTCCAGGTTGTGTTGGGCGCGAGCGGCTTGATCAAGCTGAACTACAAAGAGCGTTCAGAAGAAGCTTTTGTTGGTCTTCAGGGCAAGCGAGCGACCAGCGGCATGATCGTGAACTTCGAGGAAACCGAAAACACCTCCGTCGCGATTGCGACCAAGTCTGGTTTCGCCTCGCTGGATCCGTCGTCAGGTGTTCTTGAAGCTGGTCAAAACGCAACAACGAGCGTGGTCTTTGTGAAGGGCAGCTATCAAGAAGGCACGCACGAAAACCGCTTGACCATTTCTACCAACAGCCCGCGTACGTCTAAGGTTGTCGTTCCGCTCACCATGAACGTGGTCAGTCTTGTGGACATGGACAATGACGGCATCGGCGATGATCTGGATAACTGCCCCATGGTTGCGAACCCAGATCAGGCCGACAGCGACAACAATGGCGTGGGCGATGCCTGCGACTGCGCTTTGGTGGGTTGCGAAGAAAGCAACAACGTTTGCATTCGCAATGTCTGCCAGAACAACGGCATTTGCGTTGAGCAGTTGCCCGAGAACACGTCGTGCATGACCGACAATTGCATTCCGGGTGTTTGCAACTTGGGTTCTTGCACTGCGATTCCGAACGCGCAGCCCGTTGAAAACTGCTGCACCGAGCCTTCGGACTGCGGCAATGGCTACACCTGCATTCAAGGTTCGTGCGAAGACGTGAACTGCACGCCTTGCGTGGACGGCGCTTGCCCGGCTGGCAGCGTTTGCCAAACGACCGAAAGCGGCAGCTACTGCATGGCCATTTGCGAAAGCACCTGCAGCGACGGCTTCGTTTGCCAAAACAAGATCTGCGCTCCCAAGACAGGCGATTGTGCTTGCGAAGCGGGCGCCGACAAGACCTGCAGCGACGGCAACGTGGTTGACGTGGATTCCTGCGGCAACTTGGGCGAGGTTTTGGAAGAGTGCGAAGCGCGCGGTTGCGCCAAGGGTGCTTGCTGCCCCAAGGGCTCCGAAGCTGCTGATGGTGGCTTGGAGTGCGTGAGCGGCTCCGACGATGACGACAGCGGTTCCAACGGTTGCTCTTCCGTTCCGGGCAACGGTTCTTCAATGCCGTTGTTCTTGTTGGGGGCGCTTGGTCTCTTGGGCCTTCGTCGCCGCCGTTAAGTGCGCTTTTTGCTTTAGCGCTTAAGCCGTGAGTTCTCGTGAGCTCACGGCTTTTTTATTGGTGGGCTAAAAAACTACCACCACAGCGAGGAAGGCAATTCACCCTTTTGAATCAAGCTCACCACGTCCATGGTGATCGCAATGGACCAGTGCAAAAACACGCCGCCCCAAATCGATCGATAGCGCATGGCCAGCGTGCCAAGTGCAATGCCCGCCAAAATGGAGCCGCAGGTTTCCGAAAAAGTTTTTCCAAAATGCAGCATGCAGTAGGGTACAACCGCAATAAAAACAGCGCCGTAACCGGCCCATTTTCGTAGACCTTCGATCAAGAAACCTCGAAAGAAAAATTCCAACGCAAAAAACTGAATGCCGTAGAGAAGTTCCCACGCGACCAAGTCCGCAACGGAACGGCTTGCGTGTGGATAGAATGGATAAAGCTTCTGATATTGCGGATTGAACGAAACGATGATGACAGCAACGAGCACCAAGGCGTAAAGCGCGAAATAAATCCAAGCGTGTGCAAAAAATCCGCGCACACTTAGGTAGTAATCGGATACTTTGCGTTTTGTTGCGCACAGATATACGACGGGCAACAAGAAGTAGCCGATGAGGCAGAAGGTGCTCCAGTGACCAAGGGCAATCAGGTGATAGAAATCGTGAGCTTGTGGAGGAAGAGTTCGTCCACTGGGAAGTTCCAGCGACAAGAACGATCCAAACAGGCGGTAGAAAACGATTTCGCTACCACCAAATTGCATGACTGTTAGACCAATGGCTGCCACCACAAACAAGCCGGCTTCGAACAAACCGAAGGGCTTCTCAGATTCATTGACGGGCATAAAGTGCGAACGCACAAAGTTGACCAGGCGCACAACAACCTCCAAAAAAAGCGGCGCAAATTATCTCTGCAGCTTCAAAAGGTGCAAGCAGTGCAGTTATTCGTGAATCTCTTCTTTGCAATGTGCGTGCTCACTTTCACGAGTGCGGTTTTTGCGCAAGGCAAAGCAGACTCTCCAGCTTCAGCAACAGCCACAAGCGATGAGCAAAACACAGAGGACGACGGCATTGATGACGTTCAAGAACCTCTGCCGCGCATCATCGAAGCGACGCTTGAGAATACGCCGCAAGAAGAAGCCAAAAAAATCGCCAAAGAATTGGGCTTTTTGCGCGAGCGATTCTACGAAGATTCGCTTTTGTCTCAGTTTATCCGCAAGTTAGAGGTCATCGACGGCATCGGCTCGATCGATGGCAAGTTCGAGCTGATTGAGCTGACCGCCAAAGAAAAGGCGAAGTTGGACCCCATGGAACTTCTTGAAAGAGAACCTGAGGGCCGCCTAAAGCTCGTGAACGCAGAGCAGCGCGTTTTTGTCTCTGACTTGAGCGTTTCATTGGTGGGCAAAGAAACCTCGGTGCACCAGAGCAAACAGTTGTTGCGTCGCATCGAAGAAGCGGAGAGAGCGCTCTACTCCAGCGTGGGCACGCGCTATCACCCGTTTTTGATGTCGCTCGATTTGCAAGTGTTTCTCGAATACTACAAGCAGCGCGGCTATCGAGACGTCACAGCTCGAGTTTTGACCGAAGAAGTGGGACCTTCTCTCGTTTCGATCAACGTCGAAGTCGATCGCGGCCCGCTGTACACCGTGGCGCGCGTGGATTTTGAAGGCGACTCATTCTCCACCGACGACAAGCAGCGGCTCATTTCTAAATTTGCGGTTCGGCCAGGTGAAGATGCGCCGCACTCAACTCGAGCGGTGTTGAAAGATCTGCGCAGAGTTCGACGTGCACAGTGCGCCATGGGTTATCCGCGCACAGAAGTTACCGTTAAAGAAGAGTTATTGGACGCTGAGCAACAAGAATCCGGCGATTCAAACAGGCAGGCGCAGCGAGCGTTGGCGCTCCATTTCAACGTCAATCGTGGATTCAAAGCAGAGTTAGGGCCCATTCAGGTTGCTGGCGGTCACGTGCCAGAGTCTGTGCTTGCGAATTTGCCGCTTCAAGAAGGTCTGCCGTACTGCATCGACGACGTGGAGCCGTCTCGAGTCGCCATTGTTGCTTACCTGCGTGAAAACGGCATGGCAGATCCACAGATTACGGTGCACGAGCGCCGACGCATTGTTGGTGATTACCGCAAAGTTGCGTTGACGTTTGTCATTGAAGATCAGGACGACATTCAAATTGGCCGCATCTGGTACACAGGACACAAAGTCACGAGTGAGAGAATTATTAAGAATCTCATCACCATCAAAGAAGGTGACATCTATCGCCAGTCTGCGGTCAATGCTTCGGTGCAAGCGCTGCGTCGTAGTGGCTTGTTTAAAAAAGTGCAGGTCAAACTCGTAGACGCAGAAGTCGAAGGTCAGGTGTTCATTCACTTCTTGCTGGAAGAACGCGATCTGTTGCAGTTCGACGTCAACAACCAGCGACTCAAATTGTTCAACTTGGATTTGGGAACATGGCCGGAGAGTCTCGAAGAAGTAAAGGCCATGCGCGGATTTAGAGGCGAAGGACAGCAACTGGTCATCAGCTTTAAACCTGAGGCCATTGGGTTTACGTGGACGCATCCCTTTATTGGCTCGTTCATGCAGGCGGCGATTGGATTCCAGCGCAAAACGTCGTCCAGCGATGCTTACTCTCAAACCTACTACAACGCCTGGGCTGGCTACGGTATCAAGCTCTTTGGCGGTGAGATTTCCATCTTGCCCTATGGCCGCATGCAGTGGAGCGATGTTTCCCGAAAAGTCACGTTTGATCTGCCCATTTACACCGGAACGGCGCTGACCGGCGGCATTGGCGGTGAACTCTCGCTCGATTTGGTCCGCCGTGATGAAGAGCGCATCGCGTACTTTGGCCTTGGCATTTCCGGTTCGCTGGAAGGTGGCCGCTCTTTGATGGATTCCGACATCAGCTATTTCTCTTCAAACATCTCCGGAAAGGTGTACGTGCCCATTTGGCAAACAGCAACGCGCCAGCACTGGGTGGTGAGCTTGGGTGGCGAGCTCGCCGGTTCTGAGTCCTTAAACGAAAACCCGTTGGAACCGCACCGCAGAGCCATTCCGCATTTGCGCGGCTACACCGCCTCAGCATTTAAGGTGGACTATGAACCGCCTGCAGATGCCGATCCGTGCGCCAAGAAGGTGACCTTGTCTGAAGTGCAAGGCGTGTCATTCTCTTCAGAGCTGAGAATTCCGCTGCCGTTTGGTAGCCGCAACGCCATTGTGCCGTTCTTTGATGGTGCTTCTGTTGGCTCTCGAATTAAAGAGCTTAAGAAAGACTTCTACAAAGCTGCTGGATTATTGCTCACTTTCAGCATGCTCAATGAGCGCATTGAAGGTTCTCTGTTCGGCGCTTATCCCTTCCATAGTGGCCCGGGACGCCAGTATATTGGCGTGTCTTTTGGCGGCAACTTCTAAGACATTCTTGCTCACCCCTTTAGACAGGAGATCTTTGTGCGAATACTTCGTATGCTCGTGGCCACGCTCATGTTTTTGCTGTGTGTGGCCCTATTCCTCGATTTTACCGGTGTGCTCTCTGCCTATTTAGGGTGGGTGACGCGCATTCAACT
>JAZUEA010000258.1:0-2276 GCA_045639945.1 Myxococcota bacterium | reverse complement strand
CCGATCAGGCGGATTCCAACGGCAACGGCATCGGCGATGCTTGCGACGCTCCTTCGCCGATTTCGCCCAATGACGCTGGCGTGGCCGATTCTGACGCAGAAGTGCTCGAGAGCCTGACCGGTGAAAACATTGCTGGCTGCTCGCAAGGCAGTGGCTCCGCCGTTACGCCCTTCCTCTTCCTCCTTCCTGTGATGGCTTTGCGCCGCCGCCGCCGCTGAAAAGCACTCCCTTCCCTATAAAATCGCACATTTTCTAGTCTCCAGATCGCCTTGCTTATTGCATTGCGAATTCTAAGCGTTAAGAATGCGGCGAATTCGAATTCTGGAGGCCATTTTGTCCATCCTGAACCCACCTGCGCGCATTGTTGCCGCCCTTGCTGTTTTGCTTCCTACCTTGACTTACGCTGAAGGTTCGGAGGAGCTGGGCGCTGCAAAGGCTCTTTCTGCTCGACAAAGTCTTGAACTCACCGTGCAAGCTGGAGAATTTGTTCGTCTGTGCTCCAGTGATGAGGGTGCTCCAAATACAGGAACTGTCCTGTTAGATGACGGCACGATTATTGCTTTAGATGAAAATAGAGTTACGTTTGATTCTATAGCAGATAAGATGTGCGCGCGGAAATGTGAGACAGAGCTTATTAACGGCCGTCCCACATGTGAACAACCTAAATGCGTCAATAAAGCGAGCTCTGAATGCTCTGAGGCATGCTTAAACATTGTTGCATCAGCAAAACGGCGCGATGCTGGTAGCCATATTCTGTTGATGCCTCCTAAAGCTGTGCCTTGCACAAGTGATATTCAATGCACAAGAAACGTAAAGCGTCTTCCCAAAGTAGATGGAAGTGGCGCTGAAGCGTTCAAGTGTATCGATCCATTGTATGGACTCCCGTTTGGCAATACCTGGCATGAAAAATCTGCTGACACTGGTCAGTGCATGCTGCCATTAGCACTCTTACCCGGCAATTCCTGTCGCGTAGACAGTAAAAACCCCTCTGAGTGGTTGTCGATAAAAATTCCAGAGGATGCGACAACCAATGATTTTGTGGGTGATTGGAAAATTTCGTTTGCAGGTGAACCAGAAACCATTGAGTCATTACAGCCTGAAGTAACAACGCGTTACTTTGATGTTCAAGTCGGTACTTCTGATAGCACTTCTACGACTGGGGGAACGGGTGGAGCTTCAGCAGAGAACTTCACTGAGTTACCTGGCCGCTTGCATACGATTTCATGGTCGATGATCGATCACGCATCGGTTGGCAATAAGGTAAAAAAAACAACTGGTACTACTAACTTTTATGCTCTGTTAAAGGCTCCGGATAGGGATCCTGTTACAGGTGATTTTGTCTATCGAATTGAACTCAAAAATTTAGTTGATACCTATTACCAAGTTGCAGCAAACCGCATCGGCTTTAAGGATAGCTTCAAAGGATCTTGGTGTGCATTTGGTACGCCGAGACCAAGTCGAGTGGTGAGTAATGTTGGTACTCCAAGAGAAGAGATTAAAGAATCTGAGACAGATTTCACTTGTGCCTTTGATGAGAAAAATAGCTCCTTTGAAACAGAAGGAGACTATTCACCCTTAACAATTACTCCGGAATACCCACTTTATCTAAATTTCCCATCTGTTGCACTTCGTACGCCTGCGTCTCCGGCGTTTGTACCTTTCAAAGATATCACATCGGGGGTGCCTTCGAATTGCCAGAAAGAATCGTCTGTTGTCTGCTTTGAAACAAGAGCTGGCACCAACGTTTTAAGCCCTGGCGTTACTCCGGGTGTTCAGGATTACGGTGATTTTGCATTCTTTAGCAATGTCAATGGTACATATCGCCTGATTGTTGATACAGATCAGACTGATAGTTATTGGTCGGATGAAGAATGGGCTGAAATGAACGCAGCCGGTGAAGCTGGCGAAGGCGGCGAAGGTGGCGAAGGTGGCACTGCCGGTGAAGCAGGCGAAGCTGGCACTGCCGGTGAAGCAGGCGAAGCAGGCGAAGCTGGTACTGCCGGAGAAGCAGGCGAAGGTGGCAATACCATTAATAAGGGTGTGTCACTTCTTTCTGACTCAAATTCAGGGGATGGTCGTTCGGTTGAAACGCAATGCATTGGAGCACTTGCGGGTAAGAGTCGATTGGGAAAGAAGGTTTTCTTCCAATATCCCGATGAGCGATTTGCTTCAGAGAGAGCATTTGATCCGGCCAAAGATTTTGTGAGTTATGGTCAAGCTGTTCGTGATGCGACAGGCGTAAACAGAGTTCGCTGGGATGGCAAAGATAAAAATGA
>JAZUEA010000257.1:0-4179 GCA_045639945.1 Myxococcota bacterium | reverse complement strand
TATCTCCCATGGGATGATCGCGTTGTATTGAATCAGATCGCAGATGATCTCATTGCGATGAAAGATTCTGATCAAAAGTTCTTTTTTTCCGCGGCGTTACTCACGAATCACGTGCCGTTCGATCTGCCTAGTGACTTAGCGCAAGACAAAAAAAAGCCGATGGTTGAGAAGTTGCGCGACACATTGGCGTTTGATGACAATGCATTAAAGAACATGATGGAGCGTTTGGACGCTGCTGATGTGCTCAAAGACACCTTGATCATCATTTTGGGCGATCACTCGTATGACTTGGGTGAGTATCCGAACAAGGATAACTCCATTACAGGCCACGAATCCTGCCGTCACGTGGTGACTTGGGTGCCGCTCATCATGTTGTCATCGCTTCCGCAGCTGCCAGAGGGTCGCCAAGAGAACGTGGGTTCGCATGCCGATCTGCTGCCAACCATTACCTCAATTCTGGGAACTTGCCCTGACAACCAGTTTACTGGTCACAACTTGCTCAATGGCAAAGCTCACAGCGTGTTAAACATGAAAAATGGCAATTTCGCTTTTGAAAACAGCGATTACAGTGCCGTTTTCCATGGCCAGCAATCGTTCTTGTATAGCCAAAAGGACATGCTCCAGAGCGAAGATTTGGCCCCGCAGCACAAAGACTTGCTAAAAAAGTTTAAAGAAACCGCCACGATTCGCAGCGCGGTCATCGACTACGGTTACGAGCACGCCTTGTTCTGATTCAAACTCGCCTTTTTTCTCTCCGAAATATCCTTCCTACATTGTCACTTTTTTTCCCGCGATAAGATTTCCAGTTTAGAACCGTTTAAGGTCCAAATAAGCGGTAAAAAATTCGGTGTGCAGATATGTAAGTTGAGTGCTGAAAAATCAGCTTGATAAGTGCAGGTTGAATTGCACAAAAATTTTGAAAAAGAAGTGAAGATTCAGGTCAAAAAGAAAGCCTCTTTCGATGTGCATAAAAATATGCAGCGTTGAAAAGGCAGTACTTTTTATTCGGAAGCTTCTTTTCATGCCTGTAGGAATCAAGGTTAAGTGATCAAAACTGTTCACTCAGCGGTGAAACTTTAAAGCTGAATCGTCAGAGAAAAAGGTGCAAGCTGTAAAGCTCTCTCCTGGTGATTCAAAAGAAGAGTTTCACGTGTGCAAGATTCATGATGAAGCGTGAACAAGTAAGTTTCAGCTGTGAAGGTTTAGTTCTGAGTGTTCGAAACTGGGTTTGCAGGGCTATAAGAGTCGATCGTGCTGTTCAAGAATCGTGTTGAAGCACTGCAAGAAGAGTGCGTGCATGTAGTGGCTGCTACTTTAGAGCTGAAAACAACATCGCTGATGCTGTGAATTGTATCTTGCACGGTTGAAAGTTTAGTCTCTGAAGCGAAAGAATGAAGCTTTTAGGCTGAAAAGATGAGTTTTGAGCAGTCCGGATTAAACTTTCATGCAGAAAGTAGAGTTTTCGCACTGCGAAATTTGAACTTTTAGGCTGAAAGAACGGTTCGTGCATGCTCAAAAAAGAAGTTTCATGCTGAAATGAACATGTTGAAGAGTGCAAAGAAGAACTTTTAACCTGAAAGGGCTCTCTTTGATGTGCGTGAAGGGTACTTTGAAGTTGTGAGAGCTGTTTCGTGCAAATCGAACAAGATAATTTACAGCACTTAAAGATGATGGCTCACGGTTCAGAAGAGAAGTTTCAGCGGTGAAAGGTGCAGCTTAAAAGAGAGGAGCAGAGGTAAACAGTGTGCAAGAGTCGTTCTGAATGAGCGGCAAAGAACATGATCATGTGTATCGTTGAATCTTTCACGATTGAAATTGGTATTTCAGCATAAAAATCTTGTTCTGCATTCATTATTTGGTCTTTTCTTTGCTACAAGTCTTGTACACTACGCGAGGAGGTTAACTATGAAGCGTGTACTTGCATTTCTTTTGTTCGCGAATCTAGCTCAGGGCGCGCCCATCACGTATGAAGACGTCACACTTCAACCTGCCGCCGAAGAAGAATTGGCTTTTGGGCCTCAGGCTGTAGCTTCTACGCGTGAGGGAGACTTTGTTTTAGATGGTCTTGGACGTCAGGCGCTCTACTTGGTCAATGGTGAGATCAAAGAACGCATTCCTGTTCCGCCGGGATGTGTTGGCCTTATCGCCGATGATGAACAGATCGTGGTGTGGAGTGTAATCAATCACGAAGCAACACGAATTTCACGCAAGACAAACAAGGTTCTTGAGCACGTGGAATTGCCCTTGGCGTTTGACTACATGGGCATTGAAGCGCGTGGAGAAGAACTTTTACTGCGTGGAGCTTACCAAAACTCATATAGCCTTGGAGTTCCCGGTGCTCGAAGGTTGTGGCCTGACATGCTGTTGTCACAAGAATTCGGCAACACGAGTCATTCCGGTGGTCCGAGATTGCAAGTTTCACTGCGTGAAGGTGCAGGCGTGATGACCATTCCTGCTCCTAAAAGCGCTGGAACTTCGGTTCCGCTTGAAGGTGCAAAGGGTTTGCTGTCCATTATGTACCTTGATAGCTTCCCAAGTGGCTCGTTTGCAGTGGTGGAAGAACGTCAAGGCGCCACCGAAAACGATGTTACACGTGAGATTGTCTGGTACAGCGCGCAAGGAAAGCCCATTGCACGCGTGCAACCTCATGATTTGGGCATCTACTCACCGGTTTCCGAGTTCTCAACAATACTTCTCACAACTCAGCCCGAGAGTTTCCGCGTATCACAGTTGCTTCCCACGGAAGAGGGCATTGAGGTGCTGCACTATAACTTCACAGAAGGAGGTGTGAAGTGAGGTTTTCCGCGCTGTTAACTGCCGCCCTGGCTTTTGGAACCATGCTTTCCACAGCGGAAGCAATTCCCCGGCGGACTGTGGTCTCACGTGCACGCACGATTGCTACGCACCCATGGCACTGCTCTTCTGCTAACCTGACTGCAAGCTGCGTTCCCAGCGGTTATGTCTCAGATTACATCGTTGGAGACCACGCAGGTTTGCCATATGACTGGGGTGGATACATGACACTTCACGAATATGACAGCTTTATTGCAGATGGTCAGGCTGCAGGTTCGCATTCTCGGCATGGCATCTTAAGTTGCACGGCTGGATTAGACTGCTCGGGCTTTGTGAGTCAATGTTGGACCGCTTCACACAACTCAACGCGCACCATTCCGAACATCTCGACGCACGTTGAGAAGAATGACATGAAGCGAGGTGACGCCCTTAACGACGCGGGAAGTCACGTCATTTTGTTCTCGCACGTGCAAGCAAACGGTCTACCTTATCTCTACGAAGCGTCAGGCTATAATGTACACCCGACATTTACAAAAGCTTGGTCCAGCTTGAGTGTTTACGAGGGTAGACAATACAACCAGATCGAAGATGGTCCTTCTGGCGATGCGGAAGGTACGGTCGACAACCCAATTCGCATCCAAAACTTCCCGTATACCGATCACAACACCACGGCCGACTCATCTAGCGACCATTTTGATCGTTGCACAGGCGTCTCGAACGCAAATGAAAGCGGTTTAGAAAAGGTTTATCTCGTCAAATTCGACCGTCCAGGCGTGCTCACTGTCTCTGTTGAGTGTGATCCTGGAGTTGATATTGATGTACACCTTTATTCCTCGCCGTCGGAGCAACATTGCATCGCTCGAAACGACACTGCGTTCCAACAGAACGTTAATTGCGGCGAGTACTACATTGTTGCTGACACCTATGTGAGTGGTTCGACGGAGTTAAAGGGCAATTACGCGCTCACGGTGAACTACTCTCCGACTGGAAACAGTTGTTCTCGCACCGAAGACTTTGACCTTGCAGGCAAATTAGGTGCTGCCTGTGGCTCCGGGCACATGTCTTGCAACCTGAGCTTAGGCGCTACGGCTTGCTTAACAAACAACGGAATGAGCTACTGCTCTCGTTCTTGCACCGGAAGTGACAACTGTCCAGACATGCCAGGTGCTTGCTGTCGTGCCACAAGCTCTTCTGGACGCATGTGTGTTTACGCTTCCGACTGCCCACCAATGGAGTTGGACGCCGGCATACCTGATGCAGGCATTGAAGATGCCGAAGTTCCAGTTGGTGGAACCGGTGGCGGCATCGCCGGAAGCGGAGGTTCAGGTGCGGAAGGTGGCGCCGGCTCAGGCGGAATGGGAGGTTACGGCGGTGAAGCAGGCTCCG
>JAZUEA010000256.1:0-1529 GCA_045639945.1 Myxococcota bacterium | reverse complement strand
AGAAACGCTGGAGTCGCAGAAGAAGCCGACTCAGAATCAAGAGTTTGCACCGTTTGTTCTGCCGCAGCGCCGTCACTAATTTCCTTTCATTTCAATGACTTCCCCCAAAATCCCATGATTCAATCGCTACTCAACCTTCCCCAAAAGGTCCTTCACGAATTGCAACTTCGCAACGCCAAGTTGCTTCCCAAGGAACGCTACCAAGCTGCGATTACTTTGGGACTAAGTGCACTCGAGGAAGCCTATTTTATTGTCAAAAACGCAATTGATACCTCGCGTTACGTGTCGGAGCGCGTGTTTTACGCAAACGATTACCACGAAACGCGAATTGCGGAGTACGCAGGTCAAAAGCGCTTGTGCCTGTTTGTGCCAGGTTACATGCAAACAGCTGTGGGCTTTTACCGGCTCGAAAGTCTTTTAGGTATCGAGATTTTCGACGCTTTTACCTACGTTTGGCAGGATTTTCCCTACAGCCAAGACATTCACATTTCGGCCGAGCAACTCTCGAACGTTGTGCGCGATTTGAACGAGCAGCTGCATCCCGAAGAGATTTACTTAATTGGTCACTCTCAAGGCGGGCTCATCATTCGAACGGCACTCCAAAATGGTTTGCTCATGGATTTGCCGATTCGCAAATACCTATCGCTCAACACGCCGCATCAAGGCACGTGGATTGGCCTGGGAAGCGTGGCACACGGTCCGGTTCGAAAATTGGCGGGATTCATTCCGTATGTCCGCTCAGTACAAGGCGAAAGCGGATTGCAGATGCTGCCAGGTTCCAGATTTTTGACCGACCTGAACGATCGACCGCTTCCGTCTGGCATTGAATACTACGCCATTCACTACGCGTTCGATCCTGTTGTGATTCCGCCACAAAACGCCAAATTGCCCTACAAAGAAGCTCACAATTTTTACATTGCCAAAGTCGGTCACACGCAACCGCTTTACTGCTCACGCGCCAGCCGAATTTTGGTTCGCTGTTTATTCGGCGATTGGGCTGCCGTTCCCAAAGCACACGGCATTCAAGACTAACATTCCATTTCTCACCTCGCGATTTCACTTGCCCACACCTCTTTAAGGGTTCATCTTGGTTCGTTCATTGCCTCGAGGGAATCATGAAACGCCCAGGAAGAAACGATCCGTGCTGGTGTGGCAGCGGTAAAAAGTACAAATTCTGCCATTTGGAATCTGACGCACGCGGTGAAACCGCTCCGCCCGAAGAAGAGCACCAGGACGACAACCGCGTTTATCCAGGCAAAGTCAGTCCCGAGCGCAGCGTGCCTGAAGAAATCGTTCGCCCGCCATACGTGAACGGCAAACTTTCGCGCACTTCGAAGAGCTGCAAGAAAGAACCGAATGAAATCGAGCCGATGCGTCGCGTTTGCGCAGGTGCTCGCCAGGTTTTGGATCGCGTCGCCGCCGCCGTGAAACCCGGCATGACGACCGAAGAGCTCGACATCATCGCTCACAACGAAACCATCGCGCTCGGCGCTTACCCAAGTTGCCTGCGTTACTCCGGTTTCCCCAAG
>JAZUEA010000255.1:0-13220 GCA_045639945.1 Myxococcota bacterium | reverse complement strand
TTCACAACTCGACCAAAAGATCATTTTTCAAAAGAAGCGCCAGTTCGAGTTTCGACTGGCGCTTTTTTTGGGATGAAAAGGCTGATTTACAACTCGACCAAAGGAGCTTTTGTCTGATGAGCCCTTGCCAGCGGTGCCGATTGATTAATTATTGCGCGATGAAACTGATTTCTGGCATTCAGACGGCCGAATTTTTCGACCAAATCCCGCAAAGGGGAATGAGACATGCAGAGGAAATCGAAACGGAACCACCAGTCGCTCGTGTTGTCGTGCATTTCGATCGAGGGTGGAGTGCTTTCGCCGGACTATGTGGTTCAAATTTCGAAGCAAAAAGCGCTGTCTCAGACGCCGGATGACTATCAAATTGAAAAAGGACTGAAGCTCCCGAACGAGGTTGAGCGGTCTTACAGCATGGCGTTGGCCTACTATCAGACCTTTTCGAAGGGGATTGAGGGCAACGAGAGCGATCAAGCGGTTGCGCAGAGCTTTGTGCAGGCGCTGTTGAGCAAGTCGTTTCAGTTTCGGGACCTTTGCGAGTACAAGCCGGCGCAGGTTTCAGAGGAAATCGGCGAAAGTTCGCAGCAAGAAGGTTTGCCGGCGGCGAATCCTTGGCCCATCACGTTTGAGGCGGTGGCGGGTCAGGTGCCGGTGGTGGTGATTCCGGCGAGTGAAAGCCTTGATAAGCCGCACGAAAGCTACGGCGACGGCAAGAGAAGGCGCGATCCGTTTTCGCTCTGCCAGGAGTACTTGAACGCGCACGAGCATACGCTTTGGGGATTGGTCTCAAACGGCCAAACGTTGCGCTTGCTGCGGCAGAACAACAGTATCACGCGGCCGGCGTGGATTGAGTTCGACTTAAAAGAGATCTTTTCAAAGGGAAATTTCGCTGAATTTACGGTGATGTGGCTGCTCTTGCACAGCTCGAGGTTTGGTCGGCCAGAAGAATTGCCGAGCTCGAGCATCTTGGAGCGCTGGCGCAAAGTCGGGCAAGAGAACGGTTCGCGCGTAAGAGACAAGCTCCGCGAGGGCGTTACCAAATCTCTTTCGATCTTGGGTCAAGGTTTCCTCAGTCACCCGAGCAACGATGCTCTGAGGAACTGGCTGTTGAGCGGTCGACTGAACGCCAAGCCGTACTATGAACAGCTGCTTCGGTTGGTGTATCGCCTCATTTTCTTGATGACCGCCGAAGAACGCGACGCGCTGTTTCCCAAAGATGTCTCAAAGAACAAGCGGTCTGTTTACGAACAAGGCTATTGTTTAAAGCGACTGCGCGAGCGTTGCACCCGGCGCTCGGCTCACGATCGGTTTTACGACGCTTTCGAGGGCGTGAAGATTGTGATGCTCGGCTTGGCAGAGGGCTTGCCGGCGCTGGGACTGCCAGCTCTTGGTGGGTTGTTTGCCAAAGATCAGTGTCCGGATTTGATGCCTTGCCGCATCTCAAACGCTCACTTCCTCGAAGCCGTCTATCACTTGTTCTGGATGACCGAGAATTCGCAGACGTCACGCGTCAATTGGCGCGACATGGACACCGAGGAATTGGGCAGTGTCTATGAAAGTCTGCTCGAGTTAGAGCCTCAAATCACTTCGGGTTGGCAGTTCCAGTTTGCGTCGGCGGACCAGTCAAAGGGCAATGCGCGCAAAACCACCGGCAGTTATTACACGCCGGCGTGTTTGGTCGACGTGATTTTGGATGGCACGCTCAAGGATTTGATCGAGAAGACGATTGCGGCGCATCCGAAAGACCCAGCCGGCGCTTTGCTCAAGTTAAAGATTGTCGATCCGTCGTGTGGTTCGGGTCACTTCTTGCTCGCTGCGGCGCGGCGGTTGGCGCAGGCGGTTGCTCGGTCGAGGGTTCCTCAGAGTGTGATTTCGGTGGATAACTACCGAAAAGCGCTTCGTGATGTGATCAGTCGATGCATTTATGGTGTCGACGTGAATCCCATGGCGATTGAGCTGTGCCAGATCTCACTTTGGATTGAGTCTCTCAATCCTGGTAAACCGCTGAACTTCTTAGAGAATCACATTCGCTGCGGCAACAGTTTGATTGGTGCCACTCGAGAATTGATGAATGCCGGCATTCCAGATGGTGCGTTTGAAGCCACGGAGAGCGATGACAAGAAGATCGCTTCGGCACTCAAGAAGAAGAACGCCAAAGAGCGCGCGCTGTGGGATGAAGGTCACCTTCAAACAAGCCTGTTCGGCGACCATGAAGGTGTTTTCGATGCGAGTGCCTTGAGCAAGTCGATGTTAAACATTGACGAGGTCGAAGATGACACACTCGATGCCGTGCAAGGCAAACGCAAAGCTTGGAATCTGATTCGCCATTCTGATTTCTATTGTTCTGAAAAACACGCTGCGGACTTGTGGGTTTCTGCGTTTTTGGCGAGCAAGTCTGCCGAGAATCAGGCCAAGATTGTGACCACACAAGCTTTGAAAGCGTACTTGAGTGGCCAAAAATCCGCCGTTTCGAGCGAGATGCTGCAGTTCGCCGAGGAACTCTCTCAAAAGTTTCAGGTGTTTCACTGGTTCTTGGAGTTCCCTCACGTCTTTAAAGACGGCGGTTTCGATCTCGTCTTAGGCAACCCACCTTGGGAAGTGATGGAGTTAAAGGATGAACAATTCTTTGCTTCACGAAAACCTGAGCTTCTCGAAGCATCGATCCTTAAAAGAAAGAAGATGATTGCGGCACTCGCTGAAACAGATCCAGCACTTTTTAAAGAATATCAGGATGCCAATCAGAAAAAGAACGCAACTTGCTTATTTATTAAGAACAGTGATCGCTTTAAAAAGCCATCTGCGGCTGGAATAAACCTCTATGGGATCTTTGCAGAGCATGATCGCGACATCATGGGACCAAAGGGTGCAGCGGGATTTATCTGTCCAAGCACAATTGCAAGTGCGAGTAACTTGCAACCTTTCTTTGTTGACTTGCTTGAGAAGCAGCAGTTGGTTCGATTCTATTCTTTTGAAAACAGAGAGAAGCTCTTTCCGGCTGTTCACAGCAGCTTCAATTTTGCAACCGTGATGCTGCGCAACGGTGAAACAGCAAAAGATCAAAAGACAGATTTTGTGTTCTATGCGTATCAAACAGAAGACTTGCAGGATAGAGAGCGACACTTCTCTTTAACCAGCGAAGAATTCGATCTGTTAAACCCCAACACACACACCTGTCCGACCTTCCTTAGTAAATATGACGCTCAGCTGAACCTAGAACTCTATAAGAAAGCCGGCGTGTTCGTGAGGGAGAACACAGAAGACGGCAATCCTTGGAAGGTTGGTACAAAGATGCTTTGTCGTACTGACAGTGATGCAACAAACTTTATTGAGACCAAGCAGATCATCGAGCAGATGCGCGCAGCAGGGGACACGCGGTCTGTTCATGAAGTGTGTGAAGCGCAAGGTTTAACACCAGTGTATGAAGCCAAGTATGTGCATCAATTCGATCACAGGTTTAACAGTTTTAGACCAACCTTTGCGAGTGACACCGATTTTGAAGCGTGTTCAGAAGCACAACATGCAGATACGCAGTTTAGAGTTCTGACACGCTGGCAAATGAAACGCGATTTGGTGGAAGAGAGGTTGTTTGGTCTTTGGTCGCACAACTGGCTCATCGGCTGGAGAAACATCGCTCGCAGCACCGACATGCGCACCACGATCGCGAGCATCATGCCTCGCACTGCAGTGACTGAAACTTTTAGATTAATGTTGCCGAACCAAGAGGCAGCACTGATTGCTTGTTTGCTCGCGAATTTGAACAGCTTTGCGCTGGATTACGCTGCTAAAGCCAAAGTAAATGGCACTCATTTAAACTTTCCGACAATACAAGAGCTGCCGGTGTTTCGGCCTGAGGTGTACGAGCGGTTTTGTCCGCTGAACCAGGGCAAGTGGCTTTGGTATCTGGCCGAACGCGTGGTGAAACTCGTCTGCACCAGCGTTGAAACGGTCGACTTCGGCAAAGAAGTGCTCGCAGATCTGGCGAAACAAACCACACCCTCACTCAAAGCCGACCAACTCCCGATTCAATGGAACGAAGCCGAGCGCTTTGAACTGCGCTGCGAACTCGACGCCGCCTTCTTCTACCTCTACGACATCGCCGATCACGACGTCGACCACATCATGCACGCCTTCAAGATCGTCGAGTCCAAAGACCAGAAAGCCTTCGGCTTCTACCGAACCCTGCAGGTCATTCGCGAAAAGCTGGAACTGCTACGCAGATTGTGAGCGGATAGGGGAGAGAGCGGGGAATGCTGGTTAGTTGGAGAGAAGGACGCGCACCTTTTCGGCCAATTCCTTGAGCGAGGCTGCTTCAACGCCATCGAAACCTTGGCATTCGATCGCGCTTTTTTCTTTGTCGGTGAAGTGACCCACCACACCCACAATGAATTGCTCGGGCCAACAGTACTTGAACGGAATGTCTTGGTAGACACCTTCAACCGGCTGCGGCATGTCTTTGAATTCATTAACCGATGGCGGATTGATCAACTGCACATCTGCCAGGGCCATCTTCAAAAGAATCTCTTTCACAGCCATCGACTGACGGTTGATCTTTTCGTGATCCATTTGATTGAAGTACGAAAGCAGGCACTTGTAGCAAGCGTGCTGGCAGTTGAGCCCCAAATCTATCAACTCACTCGGAGAATTCGGCTGCTCGCTGATGGAATAGTGCATTCTCTGCAGCGCAAGTTGAGCGACTTTGCGCAGTTCTTTGGTCTGCGTGGCGAGTTGACTCAAAACGCCGGCGCCGCCTTCGGTTGCTTCATAAAAGAGAATGACCTTTCGATCGTCGCGACTGGGCAATGGCTCGGCTAAGATCTCGCTCTCTTCAACCTGGAAGTTCTCTTCAATGCCGCGCAACAACGCATACTGCAGCGTGGCCATGTCATTGATGTGCAAGCCATTCTCAAACTTTAAGAGCAACGCGTTCTTATGATCTTGCACCATGGGCGTGATCATCTGCGGAACGACCATTTTGCTGAGAATCTTTTCTTCGGTTTTGTCCTTGGCGCTCTTTAACCATTCACCAGTTGTGGGATCGATGAGAAAACCATTCTGTGAGCTGTCTTTTCGACGCCTGATTCCCTTGTTGAGACGCAAAATCTCAGCGCGAGCACCATATGTCATGGTCGCTAACAGGCCGTTGTTGTGAACGATCGTGCTTCGGTCCACATCCAAACCGCTCGAGGTTTTCTCCCAACGGAACGTGGTTTGCAGATCGAATCCCTGTCGTTGGCGCTCTTCATCGTTTGACGTGATGCGATTGGTGCGCCTTGTGCTCACGTTTTCAATCTTGCAGGCGTTGTTGATGATGTGTGCATTGCCCAAAGAAGCGCCGCACGACTCGCAAGTTGAGCGATCTTTTCCGTCGTAAAACGCGCCACAGTGATTACAGATGAACAACTCTTTGGTTTGTAATTGCTGTTTGCCCTGCGACTCGAAGCCATTTCGGCCTTCAACACCCAAGATGGCTTTGGTGACGCGATAAGATTGGCCTTCGTGATAGATGAGACTGCGCGGACCAAACTCTGAGAGCGCCAAGAATCTGGGTCTTTGCAGGTAAACCGACCGACGCGAAGCTTGATAACCTGGAATATGCGCCATCAACGGCAACCTTGGGAAGTTGTAACCCGGCAGGAAACCTTCGGTGGCAAGATATCGATAGGTATAAAAATCGGTGTTCTGCTTTAGGTTTTCGGCTTTGAGCAGCTCAAGTTGGTTGGTTGCCTGCTTGGCCATCAGCTCTGCAGCATCATGCTCTTCTCGACTTCTGGTCTGATCCTCGATGATCTTGTGTGCATCACTCTGTAGTTGTTGAGCAGAGCGATACAATCTGCGCCAGCGATCGAGCGTGTGATCAAAAACAGTGAATGCTCTTTGAACCAAATCCTCAGCATAGGCTTCGGGCGTGGTGTAATCGTGAATGCGATCTTTCAGTCGCTCTTGGTCCAGCGCTTTCAGAATGGAAACAATGCGCTGTTGAGCGCGCGACTTGGCCGCTTCGTTCTGAAGATTCTCCGCTAACTCCGGCAGAAGGCACAAGTTCGCGCCTTTGGACAGGTTGACCAGCTTCGCGAGAGAGCTATCCAGCGCCGTTTCCATCTCAGCCAGCCAGATGGCGTAGAAATGGCTGTCCAACATTTCTTTGTTCACAAGCTCGATGAGCGGCGCTTTCACGGCACCATTCACCATCTCCTTGGGAGACGCGAAAAAGTGCTGATCGTGTGGGCTCAGTGCGGCGCAATACGACAACACCAACGCAGGCTGGCCACTACGTCCTGCACGACCACTGCGCTGTGCATAGTTCGCAGGTGTCGGCGGCACATTGCGAAGATAGACCGTATTCAACGAAGCAATGTCGATACCCAACTCCATTGTGGGAGAACAGAACAAAACAGGCAGGAACCGCTTGTCATCTTGCTGATTCGTGAGCTGATTAAGCTCGTTTTGGTCGTTGTCTGCGTATCTAAATCGCTGCTCAAGCCGCTCTCGCGTTTCAGAATCAACTTGTGCGGTGTGTTCATGCGACTGTAGGTTGAACAGAATGTGCGCCTTTGGCCCAGAAAGCAGCGTTTCGATGTCTTGATAGAACTTGTAGAAGAAGTCGTACTTCTGTTTTTGGGCCGGCTCGGACTTCACAAACACAAGAGGACGCAGGTCAACGGTGTAGACATCGCCGTAGTACTTGTTGTTGAAGCTGTGCACAAAGCCGTGAAGACAAGCTGCGGTGAGCATTTGCTTGATCAGCGCGTTGAACTCATCAAGTTTGATCTGGCTTAGCTGACTCAGCTTGAGGTCGTAGTTTTCTTTTACAAGAGCGCGCCTGTCTGCCGGGACTTCATCCAAACTTCTGCGCCCAGTGTTCTTTCTTCTAAAGAATTTGCCAAAAGAACCATTGAAACTGAGCTTGAGTTTCTTGTCGTAGTCGCTTGTTGTGTTCTTTGAAGACTTCTTTTCGGTTTTAGACTGCGAGATCACCGCAAAGCGACGCGTGTCAAATTGCTCGGATTTGTCTATTTGCCACTGGGGTAAGAAGTCGTCTTTGGAGCGATTTGACAGTTCTTTTAGCTGATCATTGCCTTCAAACTCGAACTGCGCGCCCACTGCAACGTTGCGGCGCATCCAGTCGAATAGATCTTTGAACAAAAGTGCGCGCGTTTCAGGCTCGGTGTTGTCAAAGAAACGGATTTTTGAAATCTCAGTTTCATCTTTTACGAGCGTGTCTAGGTCTTTGTACTCTGCGCGAATCAACCCTAGCTGTTCCAGATTGGGGTTTGTGTACCGCCATTCACGCCGGTGATCACACCAGAAGAGAAACTTCAGAACTTCTTTGAGCAGGTCTTCTGCATTTTTAAGACGTGATCCCTTGATGTCGACGTTTTGCAGCCAGCGGTCAGGGTTTCCATCGAGCTGAAGAGCATTGTACAGATGCTGACCAATGTTATCTGCGGGCAGACCTTCTTTGCCTGTCTCTTGAAGTGCCTTCAGTACCGCGCCACGAAGCAGCAGTGTCTGTGAAAAATCGTTGAAGTGTCCGGATTGTAACGCCGCGTCTTGACGGTTGTCGGTGAATCCCAACAGCTTGCGAGCATATTCTGGACCCGCATCCTTTTTGTTTAAGTAGAGAATAATGCTTTGCGCCAAGATGGTTGTGGCAGAACTTCGGCCATCAGCGGACAAACAGGCGAGTTTGTTGCGCTCTCTCGTTTGCTCAGAAGGGCAGTGCTTGCAGTTCAAGCAGAACCTGAACTTACCCGGCAAGAACAATGCATCCACACCAGGCTTTGCTCGATTGGTGTGAACTTCGCCGTTGGGTGTCACAAACACTTTCTCTGGACGAATATTCTTTAACGACTTCTTGAGCTTGCCTTCTACATCCAAGAATTGGTCTGGATAGTCCTCATCTGCACTCGGATCGAACTCCAGATCATTTTGATTGGCGACGTTCAGCACCAAATAGCCAGGACGAATCTTTTCTCTGTTGCCTAACTCGCTGTCTTCTTGGTTGAGATCGTCAATCGGCCTTGGCTTAAAGACCGCTTGCTTGCCGGTTTTGTCCAGATAGACCGAGTAGTACTCCTGCCCACACTCACGACAGAAGTAGATTGGGTAGAGACGGACGTCTTCTTTAAAATAGATCGCTTCGTCGGTGGTTAACGGTCGCTCTCCTGGTCGTTGAAGAGTGGAATACGCACCATTGATGCCTGATAAGAACTGGTGAAGTTTAAAGGCAAAGAACGGTTTCTCGCCCTTTGAGCTGGAACGATCTTTTTCTGGCAAGCTCGACCGAAGCAAAAACGAGGTGAGGACTTTCTTGCAGTGCTCAATCCCAAAGTCCTCATCCGCTGAGATTGGCGAGTTGGTTTCGCTTCCAAGCTTTAAGTCCGTTGAGAGTCGTTCGGTTGCTTCGTCGAGGGCCAATGGTTCCGCTCGGTACCAGCTTTCTTCCTTTTTGGTGACGCCGAGATTGGTTTCGATCCAAATGGCCAGCGGGTGAGTTTTGAGTTGCTCGTTGCTGAGATTCTCTGGATTCTTTGGATTCCAGGCCTTTACCGCTTTTCGCAACGCCTGTTGCAATGGATTGCCGGGCTCGATTTGGCCTGTTTCGCTGCCTTTTGTTTGGCGTTCGAGCTTTTCACCAATCACGGAATCTTCAGTCAGAGGCGTTTTTTCGAGACCAAAGAGCACAGAAGCAACTTCCGCCACCTTGCGCTTCTTATCTTCTTCGCTGCCTTCACTCGCCATGGTTGCAGAAGTGCCAATGCACAACATGTTGTGTGCTTCGAGTCGGTTCCGAAGTCGTCGAATCAGCAGCGCAACATCTGCACCTTGCCGACCGCGATACATGTGCAACTCATCCAAAACCAGGAACTTGAGATCGTGACAGTTGTTGATCACGGTTCGATCAAGCTCGTTCTGCCTTGTGAGCAGCAGTTCCAACATCATGTAGTTGGTCAGTAAGATATCCGGCGGATTGTCTTTGATCGCCAAGCGATCGCTTTCAGATTCCTGACCGGTGTATCTCTCCACCGAAACGGAGATGTCGCTGGATTCGGGCGGCAGATTATCGAGAAACTTTCGGATTTCCTCACGCTGCGAATTCGCAAGCGCGTTCATGGGATAGATGATAATCGCCCGAGTTCGCGGTTTGATCTGGCCTTTTTCTTTTAGTTCGCTGCGCTTCTCGCTCAGGATTCCGTTCACAATGGGAATGAAGAAGCACAGTGATTTGCCTGATCCTGTACCCGTTGTGACAACGTAGCTCTGATTCTTTTGTGCTTTTTCAAGAGACTCGAATTGGTGTTGATACAAGCACAATGGTTGCTGATTGATCGAGAAGATCTTTTCGGTTTCGGGCTCGATCTGGTTACCGATGCGCAACTCATGCACGTTGGTGCTTGGCTTATACCGAGGATTTACCTGGATGAGCGGCTGCGGCCAGTACTTTTCGTCTTGGTAGATTTGTTGGAGCTTGGGTTTGAGATCTTCCGCGCGAACAATCGTGAACGAGGTCGCGAAACTCTCATAAGTATCGGTGAGATATTCTCTTAACTCGAAGATATTCAGCTGTTTTGTGGAATCAGTCTCGCTCACAATTCGGCTCCGTCAGAGATCTACGGGGCGCTTTTATCTGTGATAGAGAGTGGAGATTCAAGGCTGAGCGTCTTCTTAAGCGCTGACCTTGCGCGCAGGCGTTAGATGCCTTCGATGAGGTGCTCGATGAGGATCTTGAGACCAAGGCCGATGAGGACCAAACCGCCGCAGATTTCCATGCGTTTGCCAAATGCTGCGTTCAAACGGTTGCCCAAAAGTAGACCCGCCAAGGAGAGAATGAAGGTGATGCAGCCGATTGCAATGGCAGGACCAGTGATGGCGTCGCCGATCATGGCGTAGCTCAAGCCAACAGCGAGTGCATCAATGCTCGTAGCAATGCCTAATATTAATAAGGTCACGCCACGCGATGGATCCATGGACTTTTCGTCTTCTTCGCTTTCGGTGATTGCTTCGTAGATCATTTTGCCGCCCACGAACGCGAGCAAGCCACATGCGATGAAGTGATCGACTGACTTGATGTAGTCCGCGACAAGTGCGCCCAAAAAGAAGCCAATAATCGGCATGGCTGCTTGAAAGAATCCAAAGCAAAACGCCATGCGCAACCGCGCCGCCCACGTTTTAACCTGACCAGAACCTGCAGCGCCCAACGACACAGCGCATGCGTCCACTGACAAGCCAATCGCAATTAAAACCGTTTCAACCCAGCCCATGATTTCTACTTTCTCGGAATTGGGGAGCGGGCGAATTGCATTCTAAGCGCAATGTTGTCAAGGCGTTCGCTCTTAAAAATATAAAAATACGAAAACGATTCGCTTTTTTCTGGGATTTCCCTAAAGTGCCCCGGTTTCATGGAGCGGATTCTGTTTTGACACGGAATTTCGCTTAGCTTTCATGATTGGGTATCCAATGCGTACTCGGCATTCTTTGATAACGTCATCAACGAAACAGTTGATCTCCCTTCTTGCGTTTGCGTGTGCTTTTAGTTCTCCGGCATTCGCTGAGCCTGAGTTTGAATCGTTGTCCGCTGGAAAAGCGCCGATTCAAGCCAGCGATGCCACTTTTATGAATGTTTCGCCGATTTCGAACGGTGTTGCGGTTGATGTTCGAATTTCCGGCATTTGGCACGAAACCGTGAAATCGGAATATGGCACGTTTGACCGCGTGAACTTCTCGGGTGGTGCTGGTGCAGGTAAGTTGGGCGATCCTCGTTTGCCGGTGGTTCGTCGCAGCGTTGCGGTGCCGTACGGTGGCGATGTTCACGTTCAATTGGTTTCTAAACAAAATCCAACAACGCTGGATTTGGCTTATCCGATTTGTCCGCTTCAGCCTGCTCAGCCCAAGTGCGATACGCCTGTTCCATTTGCTTACAATCCCGATGCGTACGTTGGATTTAACGCGATGCCGTACGCCAAGATCGTGGAAGAAAACACGTATCGTGGCGTTCGCAACGTGCTCATTGAGTTTTCGCCCACTCGCTACAACGCCGCCAAAGGAACGTTGGAAATCTTCCAGGATTTGCGCGTTGAAGTGACCACGGATTCGCCGCGCTGGGCTGAAACCGCTCAAACGCTTCGTCGCACATTGCCGGGTGCTCGCCGCGAAGTTGAATCGCAGATTTTAGGCTTGAGCCGTTTGCTCAACGAAAAGACGCCGTTGCCGGAAACGCCGATTCACTACGTGGTGGTTTTGCCGGACACGACTTCTACGAATTTCGAACAGTCGCTCGAACCGTTGCTGGAATGGAAGCGCGCTAAGGGCTTTAAGGTGACGACTTTGCGCACTTCGCAAATCGGCACCTCGAAGAACGAGATCAAGTCGGCTTTGCGTAACTTGTACGAAAACCCCGATGCGGCTCTGGGCGTTCCGGACTACGTCTTGCTCATTGGTGACGTGCAGTTCATTCCGTCGTTTGAGGTCACAATCGGTGGCGACGGCATGGCAGCCGACATGCTGTACGGCACGATGGACGGTGACAGCGACAGAACGCCGGAATTCCACATCGGTCGTATGTCTGTGAAGACCGCAACCGAATTGGACACGGTTGTTCGCAAGACGCTGGCCTACGAAAAAGGCCTGAATCCAACGGCCGACTGGTATCACAAAGTGCTTTAGGCCCCGAGCGACGACCACGGCAACATCTGCATGGAAGGCCACGAGTACGTTCGTCCTGGCTTTGAAGATGCTGGCATGACGGTGACCACGGTCTACAAAGAGCTGGTTTCCAACGATGAAACAGCTTCGCGCCTGGCGAATGAAGCCATTCAGGAAGGTGTTGCGATTGCAAACTACTCCGGTCACGGTGCTCACGATCAATGGTACTGCGTCAACGTGAGCATCGATGACTTGCGAGCTAAGACCGACACCGGCGCTTATCCGTATGTCATTACAAATGCTTGTGAAACCGGTCAGTTCCACTTGAACAACGATGGCGACTGCTTAAGTGAAACCTGGCTGAAGGTGAATGGCGGCGCGGTCGCAAGCTTGGCAGCTTCTACGTATTCGTACTGGGACACCGACGACTTAATGGAGAAGTTCACGTGGTCGGCGCTCTTCCCATCAATGCGCGTCAACCCTCGAGAGTCTCGCATCGCATCCTACAGCTGGCCGGAATCTTCCGCTTACACCGTCAACGGCGTTTTGATGGACTTTGCCAAGAACGCCTTGAGAGAAAAGGGCGATAGCAGCTGGTTTATCGAAGAGACGCTGCACGAATACAACATGTTGGGCGATCCGTCGCTCGATGTTTGGACGACCAACCCAATGACCATGAATGTCAACGTGCCGGGTGCCCTGTTGGTTGGCATGCCAAGCGCGACCTTGACGGTTGTGGGTCCGAATGGTCCGGGCGAAAACGCGCTGGTCTCTCTTTCTCATTCTCTGAGTGACTTCTCGGTTTCTGCCTACACAGATGCAACCGGCAAGGCAGAATTGCCGATGGCGAACGCAACAGTGGGCCAGTTGTCACTTGTGATCACGGCTCACAACTTCCAGCCGTACGAAGATTCGCTGTCGATCATCCCGCCGGATGGCGCATTCGTGGCGCGCTCGAGCTTGTCTTGGGATGACAACGAGACCACTTCTGGCGTTACGGGCAACAACAACGGCTTCGCGAACATTGGTGAAACGCTCGCGCTGCACATCACTGCCAAAAACTTTGGTGTTGAAGACGCCGCCAACGTAAAGGGCAAGCTCGTTGCTCAGGAAAGCTGCGTTACGATTCAGAATCCTGAAATTTCCGTGGGCGCACTTGCTTCGGACAGCTCTTCCGAAGTCACGTTCTTGGTTTCGGTGAACCAAAACTGCGTCAACGGCGCGAGCGTTCCGTTTGAGTTGACGTGGACTTCTGGTGAAAAGACCTGGACTGAAAACTTCAGCACCCAGGTCAGCCGTTCGCTGGATGGTCGCATTTACGACGAAGAAACCAACAAGCCGATTGCCAACGCAACGGTGAACTGGGTCGGCACGAGCGGTGAAGTCAGCGGCCGTCAAGGCATGTTCAAGACCGATGAAAATGGTTACTTCTCGGTGAACAACGTGAAAGACGGCGGCTACACGCTGACGATCACGGCTAATGGAAACTTTACCGGAACGGTTACGAAGCCCTATGCCATCGCAAAGAAGTCCATTGAAGGTGCGGACGTCGTTTACGATACCGAGAAGACCTACAACGG
>JAZUEA010000254.1:0-5555 GCA_045639945.1 Myxococcota bacterium | reverse complement strand
CAGCCGGTCGGCAATCCGTACAACGTACCGCTCACCTTTGACGCCACCAACGTGGCCGTGGCATTCGCCGTCAACGGCACCGGCATGATGATCTACGACCGCGGCGTGAACGGCCAAAACGGCATTCACGTTCGACCGATTTCCGAAGACGGCACAGTGGGCAACGCTGTCAAGCTCACCGCAAACGCCTCCATGAGCCCAGCCATTGCTTATGGAGATGGCTTGTTCGGTGTGGCGTGGCTCGATCGCACGAGCACCTCACCAATGGGCGTGACCTTCGCAACTGTCGACAGCGACGGCACAATCCAGCACGAACCTTCGCTCATCGCAGAAGGCGCGGCGGGCAACCTGCACATCGCGTTCAACAACTCCACCTTTGCGCTGGGCATGAGCCGCTCTACCAGCGACGGCTTGCTGCCTTTCATGGCCATGGTGAGCAGCAGTGGCAACACGCAAACACTCGCACCGTTGCTTGAAACATCCGGCTACATTTTGATCACCGATGTCACGTGGATGAATCCCGACAGCTTCGGTGTGGCCTGGCAAGAAAAAGACAGCGAGCACACAACGGTAGGTGTCACACGCGTAGGTCAAAGCGGCCAAATCCGCTCCACCATTGAATTTGAGGCAAACGGTGCTGCGCTTCAGGGCTTGAATCTTTCCGGCAACACCACACGCACACTCGCCCTTTACACCGAAGATCCTGCTTCGACCGGCAGCGGTTACTCCAACGAAAGCCGAACCAAGATCGCCATTTTGGGCACCTGCGGCGAGTAATCGTCCAGCCCAAAATCCGCATACAAAAAAGCCTCCGTTTTTGCGGAGGCTTTTTATTAGGTGAGTGACGCGCTCAAAGTTTTTCTTGCTTTGCAGCTTTGCGCGCCATTTCCGTTGCCACGTAATTCGAAAGCGCATCCAAGTAAGCTCGGCGCTGGAATCGAGCGTAGCGCGACTTGGAAATTGCCGGAACAGCGTGCTTGGCATCCACGCATTCACCAGAAGCCAAATCCGCCGCAATCATAATCGCCTCTTCAACCTGCGGCGTCATATCGTTCAAGCGCGTCCGCGTAGAGACGTTTTCATCGGCATCTTCTTTTTCATCAAGAATATCGGCGACTTTAATGATTCCGCCTTCAGCTTTGCGCTTGTCGGCTTCTTTTTTAATTTCTTGGAATGCGCCACTCGCTGCAACACGCTCATTTGAGCATTTCGCGAGTCGCTCAATTTCTTCGGCCGAAACTTCTTTCCAAGAATTGCCAGAGCCATGCGCCTCGGCGAGCTTGCCAAAGCCGTTGATGCGCGACGGCTCCAATGCATACGGATAATCGCGCTCGCCTTGTTCGTCTTCGCTCACACCAGACGGCAACACAATATCGCTTGCCACACCGAGATTTTGCGTCGAAACGCCATCGGGACGGTAGAACGTTGCCGCCGTGATCTTCAGCGCGCCGTAGGCATCGCTCAGGTAAGACACGTTTTGAACGGTGCCTTTGCCAAAGGTCGTGTCATCGCCCACCAACACTGCGCGATGGTAGTCTTTGAGAGCGCCTGCCAAAATTTCACTCGCGGAAGCGCTGAACTTTGAGGTCGCCACAACCATGGGACCATTAAACTGAATGCGCGAGTCGGTGTCGGAAAGCACCTGCATCTTACCGTCAGCATAAACCGACGCCACAACAGGCCCAGTGCTTAAGAACAGGCCGGTAATATCAACAGCGGATTGCAGCAAACCACCGCCGTTGTAAGACAAATCGAGCACAAGAGCGTCGGCAGCTTGAGCTTGAGCCAGCAAGTTCGAAACGTCGACTTCGCTTCGGCGCACAAACGGGCCACGACCGCCGTAGAAGCTCGGCAAGCGTAAAATAGCGATATTCTTACCATTTACACGCGACCAAGTCAGACGAGCCGCCTGTTCACTCAAATCGATTTTGTCTCGCACAATGGTAATGGTCAGCGTTTCGGTCTTGGCTCCTTGACGCAAAACGGTCAAGTAAACCTTGGAACCTTTCGGACCGCGAATCAGGCGCACCACATCGGAGAGATCCATGTCGACAACATCAACCGGCTCTCCACCTTCTTGACGAACTGCCAACAAGCGATCTTTGGGCTGCAATTCACCCTGACGCGCAGCTGGACCACCCGGAGAAAGCTCTGAAATTTCGGTGTAACCGTCGCGCCACGTCAACACTGCACCAATACCTTCAAGCGAAAGGTGCATATTGATGTTGAAATCCTCGAGTGTTTTCGGGGACATGTAGCCGCTGTGCGGATCCAGACCGTTCGCGTAGGCCTCAAGGAAGAAGCTCAATCGATCTTCCAAATCGGTTTCACGCACGCGCTTGGTGTGGAGCTCATAACGGTGGCGCAACTTCTTTTTTGCTTCGTCCAACGGCGTTTGCATCGACAAATAGTTGGCGAGCTGGAAGTGGTAGAGCTTGCGAATGATCTCCTCGCGCTCTTTTTGATCTTTGGCACGTTCACGTTTGTCGGCGTCGGCCACAAGCTCCACTGTCCGATCCACATCAAGGTTGGGATCCTTCATCATGCGATCGATGACAGCTTCATTGCGGGCGTGCAGCGCGGCGACATCGCGATATAACGCCTCAAATTCCGCGCAGCCTTTGCCTGCAAGCAGGAGATTTACCAATGATTCCAAGCGCTTTTGGTATTGCTCCGCTTCGGATTTCGTCATCAAACTCTTGGTCGAATCGAGACGCTTTAGCATCAACTCCGCCGCGCGGCGCTGGCGCTCCTCTTTGTTAGGCAGAATTAAGTGCTCACGGAGCAACGCCTGAACAACTGTCGGAACACCTTCGCAGCTCAAACGGGACTGCTGCGCCGTTGCCGGAAAACTGCAGCCCATCAAACCGCAAAATAGAAAAGTGCTGAGGCGGGCAAGCAAGCGGATTTTGGGATGTTTCATTGTCTCTCTCAAAAAAACAGCAGGCCCAACAAGAATTGAGCCTGCATGAAAGACCAAATTTTAAACGAAACTAGAGCGAAGAACCAACAAAGTGGCGACCGTTATTCCCCGTCGTTGTCACCATCGTTGTCGTCATCGCCATCGTCATCATCGCCGTCGCCGTCGCCGTCACCTTCACCATCACCGTTATTATCGCCATTGTTTTCATCGGCGTTTTCAACGACGGGTTCTTCAATCACAACCTCTTCTTGAACCACTTCTTCTTGAGGTTCTTCAGCAACTGCCGCAACGAGAGCTTCCATGGCGGCTTCGCCAGAAACTTCGGGACGCTGCGGAATCGGCGGCTCAACCACTGGCGCTGCTGGAACCGGCGGAACCGGCGCAATCGCTGCAGGCTTAGGCGCAACAGCCGGACGAACTGGCGTTGCCGGTTTAGGCGTAGCGACACGACCTGGCGCAACTTTGGGCGCCGTGGCTTTCGTATCTTTCTTTGCCTTGGGATCCTTCGAATCTTTCTTCGCCGCGCTCGCTTCTTGCTTGTAAGGCGTTTCCTTTTGGGCTTTGTACGCGATCTTGTCGAAGGTTCCCGTCAAACTGATGCCCGTAAAACCTTCAGAATCGGTGCCGCGCTTCACAAGCGGCAAGCTGGCCAACAACGAACGCAAGCTGTTGCGAGTGAGGTAATCGTCGGAGAATTTGAAACGAACATGCGCGCGCGGCCCCCAGTTCTTAAACGTGCTCGCGAGCTGCAAATATCCGGTCAACTCAGCTTCAACGTCTTTGCCTGTTGCAGAGAATTGCTCGAAAGTCGCGCGGTGATCGTCAAACTTGAGCGTGCCACCCAATTCAGAAATGCTGGTCGCCGGCAACTCAAATTCCGTTAATCCAGCGGCATTTGAGCCCGCGCTCAGTGGAACCACACCCGGACCCAACATCAAATTCTGCAACTTGAGATCGAGATTGCCCTTGGTGTTTTGGATTTGCGGCGCGCGCTTTTCGTTGAGCGGAATCGTCAAATCCGCATCCACATCAACCACACCCACAATCGGCGCCGGCATCACGCGCTTCAACAACGTGGCTTGAGCGAGCTCCAAGTTTTTAGCCTGAAGCTGGACAGGCACCGCTTTTTTGTTGAGTGCGAAATCCGCAGCCAAGTGGCCACCAAAAAGCGACGCATCCGCGGAACCCTTCACCGAACCGGTGAGCAACGCAAACGGAGAAAGCGAAACGTCGATAGACTGAACCGTCATAGGCGCCGGACCTTCCGGAACCTTGGGCGCTTCATCTTTTTCAGCCTTCTTGTCTTTCGCTGCAGCCTGCTTCACCGCAGAAGCCGCTTGAGCTGCTTTTGCTGCCGCGTTTTTCTCAGGCGCGCCACCCAAGCCGGCATCCAAAACCTCATCAAAAGCGAGTTCTTCTTGGTCATCAGCCGGAGAATCTGCTTTGTTGCCTTTGGATTTCTCTTTTTTATCCGCAGCTTGCGTGTCAGCAGAGTTTTTTGCTTCTTCAGCTTCTAACTTTTTCTGTTCGTTCCAAGCTTTTAAAGCAGCACGCGCTTCGCGAATTGCAGCCTGCTCTTCCATGGTGGGCTTGGGCGTAACCGTAATGCCCTGCATGGTCAAACCGGCTAAACCTGCGACCTCGAACTTGTCAATTTCGAGATCCAACCGGTATTCATCCTGGGCTTTGCGGACTAAAAAGTCCTGCATTTTGTCCAGCGGCAACGTCCAGCGGAATGCAAACAAAAAGCAAACCGCAAAAAAAGCTAAATATCCGGCGACTTTCAGAGCACGAATGAGGAACTTTTTCATCATTAGAGTTCGGCCTCCTCATTGCGGTAAGTCGCGATCGTCAAACGCACTTCTCGCAATTTTTGACGATCCTGACCGCTGGTGGTGATGCTGAGAAGGCGCGAGCGAACAGGTTCACGGCGACCTTCCAAAGCTGACAAGAAACCGGCGAGTTCCTTGAGCGTGACCTGGCGAATTGAAACGGTCTGCGTCTCTTCGACCAAGTCCTTCACCTTTTTCTTTGCACCACCGTTTTCAGCATCGTCACGTCTTTTGGCGCGGCGATAATTCTCGGTGAGATAGTGCTTATTTTCTTTGAAGTCCTCGATTTTAAAGCCCTGCGTCGAGGCTTCTTTTTCCATTTCCTCGACCAGACGAAGCTTGTTTTCGTCTAAGGCTTTTTTGTTGGCCTCAATTTTCGCCTTATCGAGCAGGTACGAATCTTTTTGCTGCATGACTTGAGCAAGCGTTTCGCGAGCGTTCGCATTGCGCTCTTCCAAGGCAGCCGTTTCTTTACCCACGAACCAGTAAACGCCAAAAATCGCAAAGCCAACAAAGGCAACAATCAAGCCTCCCAGCATGAGTTTTTCACGCGAGGAGAGCTGTTCCAGCGATTCTAAAATGGCGGCCATTCCGCGTTGCTTGGACATGACGTCTCCTTAGAGGCAGGTCGCCAAAGCAGAGAGTTTGAACTTTGTGCGGTCGTCAGAAGTCTTGGTGACAGATTCCTTGGTCACGCGGCCTTTGAAGCACTGCGTCGCCTGAATTGCCTCCACGATGCGCTCAACGTCACCACCACTCTTGGTGCGCCCATCGAGCGAGAGCTTCTTACGATCCATGTC
>JAZUEA010000253.1:0-3768 GCA_045639945.1 Myxococcota bacterium | reverse complement strand
CACCTGCGGCAAACATACGGTTTTGGTCGTTTTGGGCGATGCCGCGCGATCGATGTGCGCCACTGCAGGTGAAGACGAGCCCGCTCGATTTGACGCCAAAGCTTTTGCTGCACTTTGCCGCGGTTATCGTCGCGAACGCTCGCTTTCACGTGAAGAATTACTGTTTTTGCCGCGCGTGCCAGCGGTGATTGCTTGGGAGCTTTCTGCGCGATTCTTGTGGGATTACTTCGCAGACTCTTATTTCGCTTACGATTCGGAGCGTTATCCAACTCGAAAGGCGCACAATTTGGCACGAGCTAAAGGCCAAGCTGCACTTGCGCAATCGATCGAGGATCAAGCAATTGAGTTGCGTTCTTGTGTAGACGAGACTTTTGGTTCACCTCTCAGTTGTTTATAGTGTGCCGCTTTTTTTAGGGCTTTTTGACGCGAATTTTTAATCAACGCGCTTTTCGAGCGCAGAGGAAATGATCATGGACATGGAACTTCGCCAGCGTGCTCAGGCCTGGCTTGATGAAGACCCCGATCCCAAGACCCGTGCGGAAACCGAACTCGCGCTGAAGGATGAAGACGAGACCGTGTTGCGTGAGCATTTTGCGTCGCGCCTCGAATTCGGTACCGCTGGTTTGCGTGGTGAGTTGGGCTTTGGTCCGGCGCGCATGAATCGCGTGATCATCCGTAAGGTCTCCAAAGGCCTGGGCATGTATCTCGAAGAGCAGTTTGCGGACGCTCACGAGCGTGGCGTGGTCATTGGTTACGATCACCGCCACAACTCCGACGTTTTCGCGCGCGACACCGCCGAAGTCATGGGTACCATGGGCTTTAAGGTTTGGTTGAGCGACACGCGTTGCGCCACTCCGCAGCTCGCTTACGCCTTAAAGCACCTTGGTTGCGCCGCCGGCGTCATGGTTACCGCCAGCCACAACCCGCCGCGTGACAACGGTTACAAGGTTTACTGGGCCAACGGCGCGCAGATCATTCCGCCGCACGACAAGGGCATCAGCGCTTGCATCGATCGCGTGGGCGCTTTTGAAGGCGTTCGCAGCTTGGAAGAACTTCGTGAAGCGGGGGTGGTTCTGTCGATTCCCGCGACTTCGAACGAAAACTACATCAAAGAAGTCGACGCGCTTCGCTGCTACAACGGCCCGACCGATATTAAGATCGTCTACACCGCCATGCACGGCGTGGGTCGTGCGGCCACCGAACCGTTGCTCCGTTCCCACGGTTACAACGACATCGAAATGGTCGCCGAGCAGGTTGAACCTGATCCGGATTTCCCGACCGTCAACTTCCCGAACCCTGAAGAGCCTGGTGCGCTCGACATGGCGCTTGCCAAGGCCAACGCCGTGAAGGCGGACGTGCTCATCGCCAACGATCCGGATGCCGACCGTTTGGCTGTGGCCGTTCCGGATGACAACGGCGGTTTCATGGTTTTGTCCGGTAACCAGGTTGGCGCTCTCTTGGGCGACGAACTTCTTCGTTACGGTCATCAAAAGAACGGCGCGGCTCGCATGGTCGCAACCACCATCGTGTCTTCGCAGCTCCTTTCGAGCATCGCCAAGGCTCACGGTGCCACTTGCGCTGAAACGCTCACCGGTTTCAAGTGGCTCGGCAACCGCGGCAAAGCTTGGATGGCTGAAGGTGGCCAGTTCGTGATGGGCTACGAAGAAGCGCTCGGTTACTCGCTCGGCGAAATCGTGCCCGACAAGGACGGCGTGGACGCCGCGCTTTTGTTCTGCGATCTCGTGGCGCGCTGCAAGTCTCAGGGCATCACTGTGAAGCAGCGTTTGGCGGCGCTTTACAAAGAGCACGGCTTGCACCTCGCGTCGCAGAAGTCCGTTAAGTTCCTTGGTCTTGAAGGTCCCGCGAAGATGGCCGACCTCATGAACCGCTTGCGCAACAATCCGCCCAAGGATCTTGCGGGTTACAAGCTGCTCATGCTCCGTGACTACCAAAAGCAGATTTCGCGCGATTTCGTGAACAACACCGAAACCACGCTTGATTTGCCCACGTCCAACGTGCTCGGCTTCCATCTGGACGGTGGCGGTCGCATCTTGGTTCGTCCGAGCGGCACCGAGCCAAAGGTCAAGTTCTACTTTGAAGTCAAGCGCAGCATGGAAAACGAGTCCGAAGCCGACTGCGAGAAGAACGCCAAGGCTCAGTTGGACGCGTTGACCGACGCCATCACGGCCTGCGCGGGCGTTTGAGAGGTTCGCGGCGAGGAGTGATCAAAATGAGGCGAATTTCTGCAATCTTGGCATGCTTGGCGCTGTTTGCCGTGGCGTGTGATGATGAAACCGCAGGTTCGGGATCCGAAAAAGATGCATCGCTCCTCACCTGCGAAGTTGGTGAGACCAAATGCGTGGGTGATCGTATCGCCACATGCTTAGAAGACGGCTCCTGGCTCGCGGAAACCTGCGAGAACGGCACTTGCGTCAACGGCGAATGCTCAGGCTCAAGCACAACCTGCACGCCAGGAGAAACCAAATGCGTGAACGAGCAGATGAAAGCCGTCTGCTTGTCCGACGGCACTTGGCTCGGCATTGAATGCAACGACTCCACTTGCAAAGAAGGCGAGTGCGTTGGCGAAGAATGCGTCGAAGGCGAAAAGCGATGCTCAAGCAACGTTCACATCGCAACGTGCGACAGTGACGGCGCTTGGGTCAGCCAAAAGTGCCCAAACGACATGGTTTGCGAAGAAGACGATTGCGTCGTGCCGGTTGTGCCGCGGGTTTGCGAAGAGGGCGCCAGCTACTGCGACGAAGAGGGCCTGCTCGTTTCGTGCGTTGAGAACGCCTGGCAGAGTGAAGAGTGCGACAATGGCTTTGTGTGCGCAAACGACACCTGCGAACGCGACTTAACTCAAGTTCTCATCACGCCTATCGAGCTCGAGAACGCCGAAAGTGGTTCCGAGTACAGCGTTACATTCGAAGCGATTGGCGGCACAGCGCCCTACGTTTGGAGCAAGCGCTCCGGCGATCTGCCTCAAGGCCTTGAACTCACAAGCGATGGCGTTTTGAGCGGCGTTCCACTTGAATGCGGCACTTTCAACTTCATGTTGCGCGTGATCGACGACGATTTGCACAAAGATGAAGCGAATTTCAGCTTGACCGTGGACGTTGCGCCGCTGGAAATCTCCGGTGGCCTCGCGTATTCGTTCAATTTGTCGTTCCTCGGCATGTCGAGCATCGGCATTTCGGTTTTGGATTTGTTGCTTCCCGTCGTGCCTTACACCACGCAGCTCTCTGCGAAAGGTGGCATTCCGCCGTATACGTGGTCCATTGGTTCGTTGAACGGCATTCTGGCGTCACTTGTTCCGAATGCTGGCTTACCTGACGGATTGGCGCTTAACCAAAACGGCACCATCATGGGGTCTGTTGCGGATATCGAAGCTGCTTTCTCCTTCGATATTCCCTTTGTGAACGTCACGCTTGCCGGTTACTTCTTCCAAGCTCAGGTCTGTGACTCCGAGCCAGGTGATGCAATGCAATGCGCCGCCGGTATCTTCCTCATTCCTACCAGTGAGATAGATCTCGGTTCGCTAGGTGGTCTCATTCAATAACCCTTCATCTTCTCATTTTTGTCCTTTCGCTTCTATTCTTCCTCTCTTTTTTAATGCATTTTCCATCTTAGGTAATTTTCTTCTCTTAAATCTTTGTTGATTTAAAATTTTCGATAATTGCCATAAGACATTTGTGCTTAGAATTTATCGATTCTCCAATTGTCGTAATAACTTCATTGGTTAAGATAGATACTTGTTCAATTGCCTTT
>JAZUEA010000252.1:0-1625 GCA_045639945.1 Myxococcota bacterium | reverse complement strand
CCATGCAGAAGCCGGCCTTCAGCGCGCAAACGCCGTCGTTCACTTCGTAGTGCTCGGCGTCGGTGCAAGAAGTGCAGACAGACTCTTCGCCGTTGGTGCAGGTCACGGTCTCGCAGCCTTCGACCGTGGCGCAAGGCATGCAGGTTTCGCCGTCGAGGTACTCGCCAGCGTTGCATTCAGATCCGACAGAGCCATTGCAGTGATCAGCGGACCAAGTCGCGGGGTTGCTCGCGTCGCTGGAGTTGTTCGTGTCCCACTCGTTCTTGTTAAGAACGGCGGTTTCCGACTTATTGCCGGTGGTAACGCTACAAACACGAGAGCGAACAAGCGTCTTGCTGTTTGTACGAAGCATGAAGTCAGAGCCACCAACGAAGTCGAGCACCTGGCCGTCGCAAGTCAGCTTGTAGCTCCAGTTGTTCGCAATAAGCTGTTTATCAACGAACTTATCGCAACCATCACCCTCTAAGCCCTTGCAGATGCCGTAAGTGCTCTTACCTGCAAGAGAGCCCGAATCCGACAATGGAATGGGGGTCGTGCCAACAGTCAGCGTGCAGTTAGTCAAGTCAACCGCCGCATCGCTGGGGTTGTAGAGCTCGATACGACCAACCGGGGTGTTGCCTGCTCCGTAGACCAATTCTGAAATGAAGACGTTGTTTTCAGACGCAACGGTTTGGCAGGTGTTGCCGAGGCAGGATTCACCTTCTTCACACTGATCGTCGCTGAGGCACTCAACGCAGGTGTTCGTGGTGGTGTTGCAAACGCCAGCGTCACACTCGGTGTCACTGAGGCAGCAATCAGGAAGAGCATCTGAGTTGTCGCAGGCGTCTTCGACGCAAGTCCACGGGGGGCAAGCATCCACAGCCGCGCCACAGTTGGTCACGTCATTGTCAACGCAGCTACGAGCTTCGCAGGTGTTGTTCTCGCCGCAAATCGGGGTTTCACCCTCGCAATCGTCGTTGGTGAGGCAGCAACCCACTTTCTGGTTCGAGACACAAAGGCCTTCTTCGCAGGTGAATTCGTGGCAAGCATCCACAGCCGCGCCGCAGTCGCCAGCGGTTTCGCAAGTGGTCGGAATGCACTCAGAACGATCGCCGAAGTCGGCCGTGGTCGCCAAGTTAACCCAGGCAGCAGAAGACTCGAAGCCATCCAACTTCGTCCACTCGGTCATCGAGAAGGCATCGGTCAGATCGGTGTCGCCGACAGTGACATCGCAGTTACGCTTCCAAATGCCATCCTTTCCGTACTCGACAGCACCATCCGCCTGACCAATGGAGTCGACCGTGACATCGTTGCAGACGAGTTCAAGAGCGTTCTTGCCGGTGAAGGAGAAGGTAAAGAGCTGATCGCAGGCCTTGCCTTCGCCCATCTTGGCACTCAAGTCGCTGTGGCAAACGGTGAACGTTTCGCCCGCAGCAAGCGTGGTCTTCTCGGTCGTGCCAAGTACAACAGAAGTGGCGATACCACCGGCGGCTTCGCCCTTGTACTGATTGATCTTGCACTGAGATAACGTGACAGCGGTGTCGCCGATGTTGGTGAGCTCAACGCCCTTGCTGTTGCCTGTGCCGCTGACGCCTTCAGCGTACTCGGTGAAGATCATGTTGATCTCGGGGCGACCAATGCAGACG
>JAZUEA010000251.1:0-4042 GCA_045639945.1 Myxococcota bacterium | reverse complement strand
TGCTTTTCCCGCCAGGGAATGGCTTTGTTTTAGTGTTGACCGGGCAGGGAATCCCTTTTTGCCCGGAGCGGGCTCGCTCATTTCATCCCATGCACCTTAGGGGGACAGGGGACCCCCCGTCTTGGGCGGTGGTTCCCCTATCCCCCTAAAACCCCCAACCCCTCCTCGCACGCCTTGTTTTTACTGGCGATGGGAGTTGTTACTCGCCTCGGGGAGATGTGCCTCCCGGGCCGGGAAGGGATTTGGTTTTCCCGGCGGGGAATGGCTTTTTTGCCCGGAGCGGGTGCGCTCTTTTTTCTCGGCGGGGAAGAGCTTTTTGCCCGGAGCGGGCTGGCTCATTTCATCCCATGCACCTTAGGGGGACAGGTGAACCCCCGTCTTGAGCGGTGGTTCCCCTATCCCCCTAAAACCCCCAACCCCTCCTCGCACGCTTTGTCTCTACTGGTGATGAGAGTCGCTACTCGCCTCGGGGAAGTGCGCCACCAGCGCCGGGGCAAGGCACGCGCTGCCCGCGCTCGGCTGCCGCTTGAGGCAAGTAGGAAGAGACAAGCACAAAAAGAAGCGTGCAGGAGAGGGTGGGGGAGTCTGAGGGGGTAGGCGGGGCTTGGCCAGAGCCCGGCCCGCAACCCACGGTCTCGGCCAGAGCCGTGCGCCCTGCCCCTTCAGGATTGCGTTTGAAATGAGCGTCCTCGCCGCTCGCGAGAAAAGCCGCCCGCCGCCCGGGCAAAAAGCAAAGGCCGCCCGCCACCGGGCAAAAAAAGTCGCTCGCCCGCGCTAGGGCGAAAAAAAAACTATTAGCCCCACTAATAAAGTGTTACGGGATAAATGAAATTCCCATTAAGAAAAGAGAGCTCTCAAAATGCGATCATTCGTTTTGCTGTTGGCATTGAGTTTACTCGCAGGATGTCGGCATCAATTTGATTCGGTGTCACACATGATGACTGCCGAAGAGCATGCGAAGTATCAGGTTGCCCAGCGCGAGTTGTTGACTGCGGTGAAAGCGGGCGACATGAACGAAGTTCAAGCGCTGGTTGAGCACGGCGTGCGTGCAGACGGCGATTTCGTCCAGGCGTTTCACGAGGTGTTTGCGAGTCAGTCCATTCCTTTGCCGATGATGGAGCTTTTGATCGACAAGGCCAGGCTCGCGGTGAGTTCGCCGGCTTATCAAACGCTTTTGCACATTGCGACTGAGCGCGCCGACGTGGAGATGGTCAAACTCTTGCTCCAAAAAGGTGCCTGGGTGAATGCTGTTCGAGATACGCCCAACCAGGAAACGCCGCTTGACTTGGCCGTTCTGTCAAAGGATCGCCTTTACGTGGGCTATGCGCTTTTGATGGCGGGCGGTGCGTATTCCGGCATGTCGTCGTTGGAAACGCTCATTTTTGAGCAGTCCGCGCAAGGTCGAATTCTGCCGCAGTTCCAGCAGAGCGAGTCTGAAAAGTCGCAGCAGCTTCAGCAAGCCGTCAGGCTTTGGGGAAACGTCAACAAGTATTCCGATGACGCCAAAACGCCGTTGTTGATGGCTGCGGAGTACAACAATGCGTTTGCCGTGAGCGCGTTGGTTAAATCCGGAGCGATGGTCGAGCTTGCCGCGCCTGGGAACCTGTCGCCGCTTTACGTCGCCGCTTCTTATGGTTCTTGGGATGCCGTTCGGGCGTTGTTGAATGCGGGTGCGAATCCAAATTCTCTGACGCTAGAAAATGAAACGCCGCTTTTTGCAGCCGCTCGATCGGGTGAGTTGCGGACGATTAAGGCGATTTTGGCGCGCAACACCAATCCAAACCACGTTTCTTCAACCGGTCACACGCCGCTCAGTGCAGCCGCTGAAAAAGAAAATGTGAATGCGCTGACGTTCTTGGTTGAGGCGGGTGGCAACATTCACTACGCCACCGATGCCGGCAGCGAGGCGATTGAGCAGGCGATGGCCAAGAACGCTCGAGTTCACGCCGCGCTTTCTGTTTGGAGGGCCACGCGAGATCCGCATGCCGTGGTTCACTGCTTGGAAAACATGCCAACATGGGCTCGACAGGCTGTGGTGTCGTACGAGCAATCGATCGCAGCCGAGCTTTTCCAGGCGATTCGCAAAGGCAACTCGAGAGCGGTTCAGGCGTTTTTAACGGAACACAGCGAGCTTCTGAATTCGATCGGTGGCACGGAATCGGTCGACAGTCGCCAGTTCATGGATTCCGGCAAGGGCTCAAAGAATCAAGAATCGGTGCGCGCGTACAAGACGCCGCTTTACCAGGCGATCGAGAGCAATCAGCCAAAGATTGTGCAGCAGCTTCTTCAGGTGCCTGTGAGCGTTTACCTGGGCATTTTTGTGGAGTCGATCTGCAATGACAATTCGCCTTGCTTGGTGAGTTTGAATTCGCCTTTGATGCTGGCGGCCGAAAAAGGAAATTTGGCGATTGTGAAAACGCTCGTGAGCGCTGGTGCAGATGTTCGAGTGGATGCATCAAAGCTCATGTACGCCGCCGCGGCTTCGGGCAACGTCGCGCTTGCAAAGTACCTGCAAAACGAAGGTCTTGAAGTTTCTTCGGGCGCGTTGACAACCGCTGTGTGCCGCAAGCAAACGGCAATGGTGAATTACTTGTTGTCGGCGGGAGTGTCCGTGAACGAGCCAAACCGCGAGTTGGTTTATCCCATTCATGCGGCTGCTGATTGCGCGGGATTGCCCATGGTGAAGTTGATCGCGAGCAAGGGCGGCAACGTGAACACCGTTTCGGGCGATGGTCGCACGCCGCTGCATTTCGCGGCTCTCAACGGCGATTTGGCTACGGCAAAGTTTTTGGTTGCTCAAGGTGCGCGCATTAATGCCATCGATCGCGGTGGGTACACGCCCTTTGACAGTGCAAAGCATCACGCTGATGTCGCTGCTTTTCTGTATTCCAACGGCGGTGTGTCAGGTCGTTCTTTGATCAATTGGGATGAGATTCCGGTTGAAGATCGCTGGGAAGTTAGCGAGTGACGCATTTTGCGTTTGAGCGAGATTTTCCAGGCTACAAGCGGAAATAAACCATTGACGAACCTGAAAAACTCCTATACCCATCCTGCACCTAACAAAGAGGAGCGATGATGAAAAAGGTTCAATCCGTAGATATCGTTCACTACTCTCAGGCCGACGTTTTTGAGTACCTCAAGGGCGTTTATCAGTCTCTTTCCGAGCTTTCTGGTGGCATTCCGGACTACGCCGCAGCGCTTGCCAATGACTTCACTGCCTTTGACATGGCATTGAATCAGAAGCCCGTTGAGCAGCAGACCGAGCAGCTTGCTTCTTTGGATGAGCGTGCCGACAAGGCTTACGTGTACCTCATCAAGCAGCTCAAGTTGTCTCTTGAAGCGCCGTCGGCCGCTTGCCGTGAAGCCGCTGAGCGCATTTTGAAGATCATCACCGCCGTGGATGATCCGACTGGCCTTGAGTACACCGAGGAGTACACCGCGCTGAAGCCCATCGTCGCCCAGATCAAGGCGTTGGGTGATGCCGACCTCACCGTGTCGCTCGCGAAGATGTGGTTCGACGAGCTCGCCGCCGCCGTTCAGGCCTTCATCGACCTCTACAACGCGTTGCAGCGCGCCGCCGCCGCGACCACCGCGGAAGCCATCAAGAGCGCCAAGCTCCGCAGCATCATCAGCTACGGCGGCTTCGTCGAGGCTTTGAACGCCCGCTTGCTCATGGCCTCCACCCCCGAGCTCGAAGCCATGGCCGACAAGATGAACGCCAGCCTGGAGCGTCTCAAGAAGACCAAGAAGTGAGAGACGTGCGTTTCGCATGAAAAAAAGGTCGGGGGTTCCGGCCTTTTTTTTGCCCGCCCCGCCGGGCAGGCGGTTTTGTTTCATGGTTTTTGTTTCACGTGAAACGTGGCTTTTGGGCTTTTCGGCAGGGAAGCTCTTTTGCCCTGAGCTGGGCGTTTTTTGTTTCACGTGAAACGTGGCTTTTTGGGCTTTTCGGCAGAGAAGCCCTTTTTGCCCTGAGCCGGCCAGGCTCATTTCAGCCACACACCTTAGGGGGACAGGGGACCCCCCGTCTTGGGCGGTGGTTCCC
>JAZUEA010000250.1:0-2544 GCA_045639945.1 Myxococcota bacterium | reverse complement strand
GAAACCGGGTTGCGCAGGCTTTGGTGCTCAACGGTAAACTGGTCGACGCCATGGGTCAGGATGAGCCGTTGATTTTGCGCTGCCTCAATCTGACTGATGAGCAATACCATGCCGTTGAAGAACAGGTGGAGCGCACCGGTCGATCGCTTAAAGATGTTTTGTTGTCTTTGGGGTTGGTTACGCAAGAAGAATGCAAGGAACTCATGGAGTTCCAAGTTCGCGAAGTGCTGCTTTCCATGTTCGAATGGCGAACCGGACTCTATCGTTTTGAAGCAGAAGCGCCAGAACAAGTTGTGGGTGTGGTCGATCCCATGCCGATCGAGCCGCTTACAATGGAAGGCATTCGCCGCGTAGCAGAATGGCCTGCACTTCGGCGTAGATTGTCTCGAAAAGACTTAAAATTTAAGGCAATCAAAGAAGCGCCACCTGAAGTTGAAACGTCTGAAGTTGACGACAATGCACTGTTGGATGATGCGTTTGCGGCGTTTGATGACGACGAAAATTTTGGCACGCTTGCGCCCGCACCAAATCCTGCAGCCAAGTCGACAACGGATTCTCTTGAAAAGAATGAACGCCTCATTCTTTCAATGTGCGATGGTGAGACTACGCTTGAAGCGATGAGTCTCAATTCTCGGCTAGGACTTTTTGAAACAGTTCGGTCGCTTTGTTCACTTTTGGATCAGCACTACATCGAACAGGTTGTATTTACAGCGAATTCGGCGAAGGACGATCCAAAAAACAAAGTAAAGCGAATCTGCTTAGCTGCTCTTCCGCTGCTGATTGCTGCGATCGTAATTGCATTCACGCCGTACAAAGGTCTGCAAAATGCGAAAATGCATTTTGAACAACTCGAGCACGATCGCGCACTGTCAGAACGCGTAATCATTTTGTCGCATCTCATTGAAGTGTTTGCACTTGAGCAAGGACGCTATCCTGAGTCACTTGATGAACTTAGATTGCAAGGCCTTGTAAAAGAAAAAGACATTAACTCATCTCTTGAATACATCAGTATTGGGACCGATTACAGCTTGAGGTAAAGCTTGAACGGCAGCACTCGTCCTCCCATGCCTGCTACTCATCCGCCACGTGGTGACATCACAAAAATTGAGGTGGCTGAAGGCAGTGTCATTCTCGTGCCATTATTTGGCGCACAAGACATTCATAAGCGGTTGTTGGAGCGAGAGTTAGACATCAAACTCTCTGCTCGTGGAACAACCATAATGATTCAAGGTAAGCCTTCTGCGCTTTCATTTGCAGAACGGGTGATCCAAGAATTGCTCGCGCTGGTTCGATCTGGTGCACCACTGTTTCTTAAAGATGTGGAACGGTCGATCCATTTATTGAGAGAAGGCAGTGCAGAAAAGCTGGATGAACTGCACGGCCAAAGTGTGCTGACGACAAAAGATCAGCGGTCCATTACACCAAAGACTCAAAACCAAAAGAAGTATTTGGATGCCATGTCACAAAGTGATTTGGTGTTCGCAGTAGGACCGGCTGGCACTGGCAAAACATACTTGGCCATGGCGCAAGCGTTGGCAGCGCTGAAACGCCATGAAGTGAAACGGATCATTTTGACTCGACCGGCGATCGAAGCAGGGGAGCGACTTGGCTTTTTGCCTGGCAGCCTTGTTGAGAAAGTGAATCCGTATCTCAGGCCATTGTATGATGCTCTGTTCGATTTTGTAGGCGTGGAACAGACTACACGCTTATTGGATGATCAGATTTTAGAGGTTGCGCCGCTTGCTTTTATGCGTGGCCGTACCCTCAATCAGGCGTTTGTTATTTTAGATGAGGCCCAAAACACCACGAAAGAACAGATGAAAATGTTCTTAACGCGTCTTGGCCCTTCGTCAAAAGCTGTGGTGACAGGTGACATGTCACAAGTCGATCTGCCGAACAATGTTGAGAGCGGCTTAAGACATGCAGTGCATCTATTGAAACACATCGAAGCCATCCGTGTGGTTGAACTCACTTCAATGGATGTGGTGCGCCACCCACTGGTGCAAGCCATTGTTCGAGCCTACGATGAAGAAGCCAAAAAGTTGGATGCTGAGCGACCGACTGAGCGGCGACAAAATCATTGGACCGACCGCCGTGGAGAGAACAAATGATCGACGATGAATTGTCGATTGAGGTTCGTCCCGAAGTCGAAGGCATGATCAATGTTGCTTTGTTGCGGGCGCGCCTTCAAAAATTGCTTCAGTTGGTCAAAAGAGAAGGTGCCTATCTCAATGTTATTTTATGTGATGACAATGAGATTCATGTGCTCAACCGAACGTACAGGCATATTGATCGTCCGACCGATGTTTTGAGTTTTCCAGAGCGTGAGGGCGAACAGTTTGAATATGGGTTTGATGAGCCAAGTGGGTTAGGGGATCTTGCGATTTCATTACCCACTGCTGAGAGGCAGGTCGCAGATGGTTGTTTGCCGCGGCTTTACACCGGCGCAGCCCCTGAGTGGTCACTTGATCGCGAGGTCGCTTTTCTGTGTGTACACGGCGTGCTTCATTTGATGGGATTCGATCACATGTGTCCCGAAGACGC
>JAZUEA010000249.1:0-3737 GCA_045639945.1 Myxococcota bacterium | reverse complement strand
AGTTCGGCTTCTTGGGGGTCGACGTGTAAACACGCACGCAGACACCACGCTTCTGCGGGCAGTTTTGCAGGGCAGGCGCGCTCGTCTTACGCGTCTTGTCCTGGCGTCCATTACGGACTAACTGGCTGATTGTCGGCATATTTTACCTCAAGGCGACCGCCCCAAATCCTAGGGCGCACAGCGCTATAAAATCTGGGCGAAGGAAACCAATGGGGAGGCCATCAAAAACAATCAAATGATGGTGCGCTTCAAGCGCCCCCCGGTGGTTCGGAACCGCTCGGGGCGGCCCGCCTGTCCGGGAAAACCTGTAAGCACAGGTTGCTCGCCCGGCAGCGAACAGGGCCTGGAGTATATCTCACTAGTATGGAGTGTCAAGGTGTTTTTTCACTTGAAGCGCCCAGATATGCGGCATTTTCGCGACTTATTCGCCGCCTAAAAGAGAAGGGACTAAATCAGCGGGCAAATTTTGCGGAAAGCCGTAAGACTTCGGTTCTTCAAGCGTTTTCGGTTTTTCTGCGAAATCAAGCACAGACTGATGCAGCACTTTTTCTGCAGCAAATTTCGCAATTTTAACCACGAATTCTGAGCCCTCAACCTGAGCGAAGTAATGCTCAGGATCGTTCGGAACTTGCGCGCCTATAAAGATTTTTTTCGTTTCTTTTTCAGAAGAAAGCGCCACAGCTGCACCTGTTGCAAAACCATGTTCAGGCTTTGCACCTTTCGCAACCGGTGCCACCATCGAAAGGAAACGAGCAGTTGCCGCAAAGCTGCGAGTCGCTCCTGAGTCAATCGGACCTTGCAGCGGCGTCACGACCCACTGATCGATTTGCGGAACAGGCTTTGCTGAAGCTTCTTCAGATTCGGAGTTCGGCAATTTTTGTAATGTAAACAGGCCATTAGCGTTTGAAACATCGATGCGCACAACGTCATCCATGTCGACTAAACGTGCTTTTAAGTAAGCCTGCGGCTGCACACCCAGTGCCCAAGTCGAAATACCGCTTGTGGCATAAACCTTGTTTTCTGTGGCGCGACGGGCAATTACGGTGTTTCCCTTTGCAGATGAGAAATAGAGCGTTTCTGTTTTATCGCCCCATTTCAAAATCACGCGGCGTTCAAAATTGCGCTCACTGACCTTTAGCGCATCATGACTTTTCTCGTTTTCAGCAATGGGCTCTCGAACGTCGATATTTTCAATTTTCTGAATAATATCCTCGACCTTCGCAATTTCTGCAGGGAAATCACTTGCAGAGTGAAGCACCCAACCTTCACTTCCCTTCTCTAAATCGATCGAAGTCTCAACGCCTTTTTCATCACGACTTGTGATTTCAAAGCCTGTGATTTCATTGAAGTTTGCTTCTACAAATGGCTTTGCAGAGCCAACTCCAGGAAGTGCCACTCGCGTCGTCCAAAAGACAAGACAAAGCACGAGCTGAAGCAAAAGTGCGCACGTTAAAATCTTTTGCGTTCGGTTCATTTCTGCACTCCGTCCTCGGACAAATCATCAACTAAAACAATGGGTTGCGCCATTCTTCGACGGAAAACACCAACCAACAAAACAGCCAGCAAGGCAACCAACACAACCGCATAATTGGCGAGTTCGTAAACAGTCCGCTCTGCAGGCTCCATGGGACGGAGCGTGCGTGCAAACGCGCCAGCAGAACGAATTTCGAGCAAATCCGTATCAGACAAAGCCCAGTCAATGAGGTTGCGCACCAAAACATTGTTACCGCGGAAAGTTCCGCCGCCAATCGATGCGCCAATCTGAGCCACCAGATCAGAGGCAAACGCAGATGAGCCCAAAACCACCAGGCGAGCATCGGGGCGTGCACGATGAATCACGCGATCATCTTCAACTTCCTTGTTTTGATTTGAGTTTTCTTCCTCATCCAAAGGCGAAGAAGTGAACGCGCTTTCAAATGAACCGACCAGCGTCAAAGCGAGCGGCAGGGATTCCATTTTGGCATCACCACGCGGGAAGGGATCGCGATCATTTTCAAGGTTTGGAGTTGTGTTGGTCGACGTACGCACGTAACTCTCGTCAGAAGAATGCAAAAGTACTTCGCCTTTTACGCCTTCCGGCAATTTTTCAGACATGCGAACCGGCGAGCCCCATGTAAACGCAACCGACGTCAAACCAGACAATGCAACGTGACCACGCGCAAAGTTTTCCTGGCGCAAATCAGGGAAGAATGGATACGGCATCATCACAATTCGCTGAACAGAGAAAGCACCACGACGTTCTGCGACAGGCACCGGGAACATCGTGTTCAGCGGATCCATCGCAAAACCACGTTCAATTTCCGCACCATACTTGGCAAGTTGATTCAAAAGTGCTTCATCGACCGGCACCGCTTCAATATTTTCGTAGCCCGGTTTCATGTCGAACGCGCCCGTCATGACGAAAACCGCACCACCACGCATCAAGTACTGGTCAATCGCAAAACGCTGTTTTTCGCTCAGCGTGCCAGCTTTGGAGACGATTAAAACATCCACGTCGCCGGGCACCACGCCATCTTCTAAGTCCACGCGTTTAAACTGAAAATCCTCGAGCAACGACGATTCCAACTGTTGAAAATCCGGATCGGGTGCACGCTGACCAAACATCGCGAGCTGCGGATTCTCAACCGGCGTTTCAGTCAAAAGGGCAACAGTCTTTAAAAATCCAGGAGTTCCACGCCGAATCGCACCTTCAATCGAGGTACGCAGAGATGCTTCCGTCATTTCGCCTTGCGGATAAATCGCCTCAAGATGGTCGCCTGCTTCGTATAAGAAATAGAGGTAAAACCGCTCGTCAGAAAGGAAATCGAGCGACATCGGGCGGAAGCCATATTCTTTTAACAACTTGGCTTGAAGTGCGCTGTCGTTCGACGGATCGAGCTGCTCAAACACAAAACGACCACCGCTCTTTTGAGAGAGCTCTGCCACGATTTTATCGACATACTGCGGAACATCTGCGAATTCATTCGGCAAATTGGCGCTCATGTAAGCAGTGAGCTTGCTCGTTACATCACTGCGCGCAAGAACCGCTTCGATGCTCTGGAAACCTTCGGTGACCTTTTTGATCGAACGCGTCAAATCGTATTCGAGATTTCGCAGGCGGACTTTGATTTCATTTTCATCGGCGTACAGGTCGATGATTTTATTGAAGCCCAAAACCTCAAATTGGTCGCCAAACGAAACAACCAAGTGGAAGTAAGAATTGACCACTGATTCTTCATGGCGACCTGAAACGCGAAACGGCACCGGCTTGATCTCGTAACGCTCACCCACCTCGCGCTCGAGTTGCTCATCTAATCCCGGATCAGCAAAAACCAAGCGAACCTTTCCATGTCCTAACAGTTCATATTCATTCAAGAAATCTTTAATTCGCGGAACAAGAGGTGCGAGCAGCGGATGCGTTTTTTCAGAAATAAACGCGCTGATGATGAGCGGCTCTTCCAAATTGCTCACAATGCGCGCAGTGGCATCGCTCACGGAATACTCACCTTCCGCAGTCAAATCGATGCGCGCACTCGAACACGGTGCCAGCCAAACGTTGAGTGCCAACGCATTGAACGCAATGAGCCACAGCGTTCGGCGATGCGAACGGCCTTCTGCGCTGAGCGGTTGACCAACACCGCGCTTCGATTCAATAAAGACAACGTTGAGCGCCAAGAAAAACACGCAAAGGCTGATGTAATAAGCGAAATCTCGAATATCCAAGACGCCGCGCTCAATGCTTTCAAAGCGACTTCCTG
>JAZUEA010000248.1:0-12878 GCA_045639945.1 Myxococcota bacterium | reverse complement strand
AGTGCCGTCCGCTTGGCGCTTGCCGGCGGTTTCTCCGGTAAGAATTTCGATGACTTCGTCCAGGTGGCGCACGGTCCAAATGTGGAATTTACCGTCTTTCACCGCCTGAATCACTTCGTCGGCCAAAACGAGATCGAGTCGGTTGTCATCGGGAAGCACAATGCCTTGTTGACCCGTCAGGCCGCGCGATTCGCAAATGTGGAAGAATCCTTCGATTTTTTCGTTCAGGCCGCCCACCGCTTGAACGTGACCGCATTGATCCAAGGCACCTGTCATGGCGATGGCTTGGTTGAGCGGCACTTGCGCCAAGTTTGAAATGAGTGCCATGGACTCTGCAACTGATGCGCTGTCGCCGTCCACTTCGTCGTGCAATTGCTCGAACGCCACAGTTGCAGAAAGCGCGACCGGCTCTTCGGGCAAGTAGTGCGAGCGCAAGTAGGCGATGATGAGCATGGTGCCTTTGTCGTGCAACCGCCCGGAAAGACAGACTTCTCGCTCAACCGAGAGAACGCCGTCGTGACCGGGAGCGCTGGTCGCGCTGATGCGGCACGGCTGACCAAAAGCGTGATCGCCGATGTCGACAACGGTGAGCGCGTTGGAAATGCCGATGTCTTCGCCTTCGGTGTTGATCGTGATGAGGCCTTTGTCGATGAGGTGGCGCAGGCGATCTTCGGTTTGGCAGTGGCGGTCGTTTTTGGCTTTGAGTGCGCGCTTGACGTGCTCGCCGTTCAACGTGTCGGATTCTTCGGCTTTGGCGTAGTGATCGGCTTCGCGCAAAACGTCGGTGAGCTCGCTGAATCGCGTGGACAGCCATTCTTGGCGGCTTGCGATGCGAACGCCGTACTCCGCCAATGCGGCGAGTGCGGTGTTATCAATGGGCCGCATGTGCTCTTCGTTTTGAACCTTGAAAGCATGACGCGCGTAAATGCCCACGTTTTCAGTGGTTCTTGGCATAACGTCGTCAAAGTCAGCCTTAATCTTGAAGACGCGTCGGAAGTCGTCGCTGCCGTTGTAGAGTGCGCGATAGAGTTCATCGTCGCCCACTGCAATTACTTTCACATCGATCGGAATTGCGCGCGGTTTGAGCGAAGAGCCGCCGCCTGGGCTGAAAAATTGTTCGGGCGACTGGATTTCGATTTCGCGCGCTTTCAAAACGCGAGTGAGCGTGCGCCAAACTCCGCTTTCGTTCGCGGCGTCGTTCGCGCTGATAACCAAGTAACCGCCGTGAGCACGTAAAATGCTGCCCGCCTTAATGTCGGAGAAGTCGGCGATTTGGCGTGTTTCGTCAGTGGGGCGATTCACGGTGCCGAACAAATTCGTAAAGGTAGGCGAGTTTTCGTAAATAATCGGCGGTGTTTCGCGCTTGGCGTTGTCCAAAATGACGTTGATTTCAAGCTCGTGGCGCAAGGCGCGGCGCTCTGCTTCGATCTGCGGACCTTCATCGTCTGAGAAGGCGTCCAGGTGATCGGTGAGCCAGTTCGTCATTTGTTCCAGCCATTCGGCAATGTTCGGGAACGGGAACTTTTCGTTGAGACGAGCGTGAATGGTCTTCATCTCTTCGCGAACGGCGTCTTGCTCAATCGTGCGAATTTTTTCGCGCAATTCTCGCGATGCCAAGCGAAGCTTGATCATGACCAAGCGAAGTTCTTCCTTTAACTCCGCATACTTAGCTTTGATTCGGCTGATGCTCTTGTGCTTGATCTGGCCGCTTTCAATCTTGTCGCACAGCTCTTCCATCTCGATCGGCTTTTTGCGGAATGTTGGCAAAACGTCGATGTGAGAAATTTCGTCTTCCTGAACTTGAGTAAGCGCGAAACCTTGCTTGGCGCATTTGGTTTCCAGATCTTTGAGACTTTCTTTTTCGAGCGTCTCAATCGCTTCAAGCTGAGCGTTGCGCTTTTTCTCAACTTCGGCGGCATCTAAAATGCTGCGAATGAGTTCAGGTAAACTCTCGGTAAATGCTTCAAATTCGCGCTTAAAGCTGCGAGCTTGGCCTGCGGGCAAAGTCAAGAGAATCGGGCGATCGTTGTCGCTGAAATTCTGCACGTAAATGCAGTCAACGAGCGGATGGCGCAGGCGTAGTCCTTCGGCGATGACGCTGCGAACGGTAGACATTTTGCCGGTGCCGGACGGACCGCAGACAAAAATGTTGTGGCCGGGCGCATCGATTTCGAGGCCTAAGCGAAGTGCATCAATGGCGCGTCGCTGACCAATGGGCGCAGAGGCTTGGTTGCCTTTCTCGTTGCGAAATTCGTCGAACATGCTCGGCTGGCAGTGCCAACGAAGTTCATCCGCAGTGAGTTCACGAACGGTTTCAGGCTTTTTCGGAATCACAACAGTTCACCTTTCTTTGTAAAAATGCCCTTCAAATAGCCGACAAGTTTCTGACTGAAAAGAATTTCTGGAAAGTGCGATTTTTACGAGGATGTGCGGCGGTGTAAGTGTGCCAACTTGAGCACGTTGCCTGCGCATTTTTCATCACAAAAGCAACATGCTGCAGTTGTGATTCGTTCGTTCGCTTTGTAGGATTCCCAGCATCTATATCCAGCATAGGATCGAGCGCCCATGTCTGTAGATCTCGAGTCCCTTCGTTCTCGTTTTTCCGAAAATCCGAATGATAACGATGCTTTTTCCGAATTAGAAACCGCATTAATTGAAAGCGGCGAACTGGAAGAAGCCAAGCAACTCAATTTGCAGCGATGCGAAGAACTTTCCGAAGAAGAATCTCGTGAAGCCCTCATCGCATTTTGCGGGCGCCTAGAGGCATATGCAGAAGGTTTGGAAGATGCTTCTCAAATCGCTGCAATTCTCGTGGTTTCTGGTTCTATCTACGAAAAATTAGAGGACGCCGATGAGGCGATTCGTCGCTACCAAGGTGCGTGTCAGTACCATCAAACGTGCAAGGTAGCTCTTGAAGCGGCGCAGGCGATTTACGTTCGCCAAGAAAACTGGCCTCTGTTGCTGCAAGTCCTTGATTTTCAATTGCAAAACACCGAGGGCGATGAAGCTCGCGCCACGTTGATGCTCGAAATGGCCGATGTTTGCTTGAAGCAGCCTGATGGTCGTGCCGACGCGTTGAGCTGTGTGCGTGAAGCGCTGCGTGTTTGCCCGGAACACCCGCGTGCATCTGAGTTTTCCGAGCTTTTGGAAACCACGCAGATCAATGATCCGCACTTTGTTGAGCTTTGCGAAGAAGCAGAAAAAGTGCGTGATGCTCGCCAAAAATCAAAGCTTTTAGTCGAAGCTGCAGAATACGGTCGCCAGCAAAATCCCGAAGATCCGCGTATTCGAGAATTGTTGGATCAGGCGATTTCGCTCGATCCGCGCAATGATGACGCGCGCAATTCGCTGCTCGGTTTCTTTGAGGACAATCACCTTTACGGCGATATGATTGAGCTTTTGGCAGCTGCTGCGGATGCAACGCCGCGCAAGCCGGAGCGTTTGGCGATTTATCATCAGATTGCCGATCTCGCGCTCAATCAAATGGCTCAACCTGCTGTAGCTGTTGAGTGGCACCGCAAAGTGCTCAAGCTCGATCCCGCGGACGAGGAATCCATGGAATTCTGCGTCAGTTTCTACAGCGAGACCGAGTCTTGGCAGGAACTGGCGGAAATTTACGATGCAGCTTTGCGTGCTCGCAGTCGTAAAGGCGACGAAGCCGCCATGCTGTTGCAGATCGCGATGCTCTACTGGAAGAAAGTGGGCGATTTCAATGCGGCAGATGGTTACTTCAAGCGCATCAAGTTGAACGATCCGCATCATCCGCTGATGCTCACGTTCTACACTGAATTTTATACGGCGACCGAAGACTGGAAGCGATTACTCACAACGCTGCAAGCGCGCCAGGCGATTCAGGAAACTGACGAGCAGCGCATTGAGATCGGTTTGCAAATGGCCGAAGTTGCTGAAGAAAAGCAGCAGAACTTGGCTAAGGCGATCGATATTTGGCGCTCGATTCTGAAGCTTGAGCCCACCCACCAGCAGGCTCGCGCGGCTTTGCGTCGCTTGCTCTACAGCACCGCCAAGTGGAACGCGCTTTTGGAACTTCTCAAAGAAGATCTTGCGCTTTGCGACAGCAGCGATGTTGAGCAGCAAGTTAGCATTTTGGAGCAAACGCTCGCCATTTATCGCGATCACCAAAACAACCAGCCGCAGATGGTGATCAACCTGTACAACCAGATTTTGAGCATCGACCCAGAAAACGAGGGCGCGCTCAGTGCGTTGCAGGAAAAGTACGAGCAAGGCGGTCGCTGGAACGATTTGATCGGCATTTTGAAGCGTCGCGCTGATTTGGCCGAGCAAAACGGCGATGACGAAGCTTGCCTTAAGTACTTGCGCGAAATTGCTCAGCTTTTGTTGACAAAGCAGCAGAACGTCAATCAGGCGATTCCGTATCTTGAGTCCATTTTGGAGCGTTCGCCCACCGACGAAGCTACGATTGAAAAGCTGATTGAGATTTATCGTCACTTCAAGAATTGGCGCGCGCTTTACAATATTTATGAGCGTCAGCTTGATTCGCTTGAAGGTCCGGTTCTGTGCGAGCGCTTAAAGGAAATGGCGCAAATTGCGCAGACTCGTTTGGAAGAGCCGGATGAAGCGCTCAAGTTGTGGCAGCGCATTTTGGATGAAGATCCCAAGAATGAAGCTGCATGGGTGGCGCTTGAGGAGCTTTACCAAAAGGGCGAGCGTTACGCCGATTTGGCCGATTTGTACGAAGCGCGCGTTGAGCAGGCTCAAAACGATGAAGCCAAACTCGCGTGGCTCAAAAAGTTGGGTCAGATTTTCGCCGAGCGTTTGCAGCAAGAAGAACGTGCGGTGGCGACTTGGCGCGAAGTTTTGGATTTGCACCCCGGCGATTTGCACGCCGAAGCTTATTTGCGCGAAGTCTACTTGTCACATGGCGATTACGATGCGCTGACCGAAATTTACTCGCGTCGTAATGCCTACGACGGCTTGGTTCGCTTGTTTGCGGGTGTTGTGGCCGATGTTTCTGCGGCGAGCGAAGAAGAGGAAATTGCGGTCAAGGTCGATTTGTACCGCCGCATGGCTGAGATTTACGCCGACAAACTTTCGCAGCGCGCAAATGCCGTTGAATGCTGGGAAGCGATTTTGGACATCGCGCCCACGGATAAAGACGCTGCTTCCAAGTTGGCTCCGATTTACCGCGAGCTTGAGCAGCACGATTCGCTGGTTCACGTGCTCGAAATCTTGCTCGATCAGGAATTTGAGAATCCTGTCGAGGTGATGTGTGACTTGGCGCAAGTCCACGAAAACGGCCGTCACGATCTTGAATCGGCGTATCACTGGTATGCGCGTGCGTTTGAGGCCAAGGCGACAGACGGCGAGCTTTTGAAGCAGGTTCGTCGCACGGCTTCGTTGGCGCAGGCTGAAGAATCGCTGGCGGATTTGCTGGACGCGCAAGTGGATACGCTCGAAGGTGAGCCGCTTGAAGCGACGTTGCGCGTTTTGGCTGAAGTTTCTGAAGAACCGCTTGGTCGCTCGGATGAGGCGCTTTCTTGCTACGAGCGTTTGCGCGAATTGCAAGGCGACACGCCTGAAAACCTGAATCCTCTTGAGCGTTTGTACGAGCGTGTGGGTCAATTCGACAACTTGCTCGAAGTTCGCGCGAAGAAGATTGAACTCAGCGAAAACGTTGAAGAAAAAATCAAAATTTTGTTGTCGGTTGCGGAGTTACATGAATCTGTGCTTTGCGACGACGACAAGGCGCGCGAAACCTTCCTTGCGATTGGCGAACTTGAAGAGCGCAATTTGGATGCACTTCACGGTTTGCAGCGCTTGGCGGATCGAGCCACCGATTACGTTGAAATGTCTGATCTCGTCGAGAAAGAGCTTTCGTGGCTCATCGATGCGGAAGGCAGCAACGAAGATCAGGCCGAGCTTTTGTTCCGCTTGGGCGAACTTGCGGTTTTGCGCGAAGAGCCCGTTGCCGCGATCGCGCGCTTTGGTGAAGTGCTCGAAAAGTCCGAAAATCACGAAGGCGCTCAGAATGCGCTCGAAGGTTTCCTGGACGGCGAAAATCGCTTGATCGCTGCGAAGACGTTCGAAAAGAACATTCGCCAGACCGAAAACTGGTCCAAGCTCGTTGATGTTTTGGAAATCCAGGTTGAGGAAAGCGACAGCGTTGAAGAATCTGTGAAGCTGTTGCACGAGTTGGCTCAAATTCGTGAAATGCGCGAATCCAACCGTGAAGCCGCCATGGAAACCTACGAGCGCTTGTTGCTCAAAGCGGCTGACGATGAACTTGCACGCAACGAATACGAGCGACTTTGCAAAGAAACCGAATCGTTTGAAGGTTGGGCCAAGTTCTATCAACGCCTGGCGATCGACGGCGATAATGCTGCAGAAAACAACGAACTTTCGGCTCTTTACAGCTTAAAGCTTGCGATCCTCCAAGAAGAAAAGTTGGGGGACAATGAAGCGGCCGCGCACAGCACGCAGCGTTTGTGTGAAGAGCAAGGCGACAGTCGTGAACTTTTGGATCGCTTGGATCGCCTGTACACCAACCTGAATGATTGGACAGCGTTGATCGACGTTTGCGAACGCAAGATTGCGCTTTTGGGCGACAGCGACGAGACGACGGGTGAGCGCATCGAGCTCTTGTTCCGCATCGCGCAACTCCACGAAGACATGCTGCAAGAGCCCTCGACGGCAATCGAAACGTACCAGCGTGTTCGTGGAATCGAGTCTGAAAATGCGGTGGCGCTTGAATCGTTGGAACGCATTTTCGTGGCCGAAGGTCGCTACAACGATTTGGCGGAGATGCTTGAAGGCCGCATCGAAAACGCCGACGACGCGTTGCACATTGCTCTTTCGTTCCAGTTGGCCGGTTTGTTGGTCGACAAGCTCGAAGATCCGAATGGCGCGCTGAAGTACTACGCCGATGTTTTGAATCTCGATCCCGAGCACAAGCCTACGGTTGAAGCGCTCGAAGCGCTTTTGGTTCGTATTGATGGCGACAGCTTTGAAGAAAAGTCTCTTCGCTCGGGTATTTGCGATTTGTTGGAGTCGGTCTACAAGCTTCAGGGCGATTGGAAGTCGCAGATTCGTTTGCGCGACACTCGCCTGAACGATGTGGATGAAAAAGACGAGCGCCGCGAACTTCACATGCAGCTCGTCGCACTCTACGAAAATCAAGGCAACGACGGCGAGGCTGCGTTGGATCGCTGTGGCGTGGCGTTCGCTGAAGATTTCGGTCAGGCCGATATTTTGGCCGAGTTGGAGCGCCTGGCTGCGAAGTTGGGTTCTTGGTCCAAGCTGATCGAGATTTTGCGAGCCGGTTTGGATGACGCTGATCAAGCGGCAATGCTTGAACCCGAACAGCGCATTCAGCTTTTGTCGCGCGTGGCTGAGCTTTACGAAACGAAGTTGTCCAAGCTCGAAGATGCGGTTGCGTTCAATCGTCGCGTTTTGGATGAAGACGCCGATCACCAGCCCGCGTTGGTCACGTTGGATCGCCTCTACACTGCTCTGGATGATTTGGAGCCGTTGGCTGAGGTGTTGGAGCGTCGCGGCGTTCTTTTGGAAGACGCCGATGAGCAGAGCAAGCTCTACTTCCGCTTGGGCGCGTTGTACGAAGAGCGCTTGGAAGACACTGAAAAGGCCATCACGGCTTACGCGCACATTCGCGAAGATGTGGCGCCGACGGATTTGCGTGCGCACGCTGCATTGGAACGCCTGTACACGAAGAGCGCGGACTTTGAAAAGTTGGTCGTCGTTTTGCGCGACCACGCCGAACAAGTCGCTGAAATTCCTGAGAAAAAGCGCCTTTTGTTTGCTGCTGCCGAAGCCACAGAAATGGGCAACGACGACCGCGAGCAGGCGATTGAGATTTACCGCGAAGTTTGCGAACTCGACGAATCCGATCGCGATGCGCTTTCGAACTTGGATCGCTTGTACGCGGGGCTCGGTCGTCAGGCTGAACTCTTGGACGTTTTGGAACGCGAACTTGCGTTGGCTGAAAACGAGTCTGAGCAAAACGAAATCGAGTCGCGCATGGGTTCGCTTTTGGCTGACGAAAGCGAGTTTGAGCGCGCGGTTTCGTGCTTCGAATCTGTTTTGAAGCGCAATCCGCATCACGAAGCGTCTCGTACAGCTTTGGAAAAGCTTTTGAGCGAGCTTGATGTCCGCTTGAAGGCAGCGAATTTGCTCGATCCGATCTATGCGATGGATGGCGAGTGGAGCAAGCTTCGCGATTTGTTGCGCGGCACTTTGGATGATTTGTCCGAGCCGGTCGAACAGGTTGCCACGCTTCGTCGCATCGCCGAGTTGGAAGAAGGCAAGTTGGCTGACGAAAAGGCGGCGTTTGCGTCTTTGTCTGAGGCTTATCGCTTGAGTGGCGCTGAATTGTCGCTCGAGCTTGAACTTGAGCGCTTGGCAATGGCGTTGGGCGAGCAGGAAGCGCTGGCCGATTTGTTGTCGTCTGTCGTGGACGACGCGCCCGACCGTGCGGTTCAAATCCACTTGAAAGTGGCAGCCATTGCCGAAGAGCGTTTGGAAGATCTGCCGCGCGCCATCGAACATCACCGCGAAGTCATTTCGATTGAGCCCGAAAACACGCGTGCGTTGGATGCCTTGGAGCGCTTGTACGATCGCACCGCTCAATATCGCGAACTCATTGAAATCCTTGAAAGAAAGCTTGAGCAAAACGAAAGCTTGGATCACCAAAAGCCCATTTTTGAGCGCATGGCCGTTATCAAAGAGGAGCTTTTGAGCGAACCGAGCGAGGCCATCGAAGTTTGGCGCCGCTTGCTTGCTGCTGAAGAAACCGACGTGGCGGCGTTGGACAACTTGGAGCGCTTGCTCGAAAGCGAAGAGCGTTGGTCTGAGTTGGCGTCGCTGTGCGAACACCGTGCGGGTGTTGAAAAATCGCCTGAAGCGCGTCGTGCTGTTGAGTTCCGTTTGGCGCGTATTTGCGAAATGCACCTCAAAGAAGGTGAGCGCGCGTTGGATCTCTACCGCGGCATTTTGGAAGAAGATCCGTGCAACGAAGGTGTTTGTCTGGCGCTCGCCAGCTTATTTGCTGAGCAGTCAGCGTGTGACGAAGTGGGTGTTGATCGCCTGCAAGTCGCTTGCATGTTGGAGCCCATCTACCGACAGATCGAAGCTTTGCCGCAGCTGGTCGACGTTTTGGAGCTTCGCCAATCGCTTTCGGATGACGTGGAAGAGCGCCTCGCGCTTTTGCGTGAAATTGCGACCTTGCGTGAAGAGAACTTGGGTGCGGACGAAGAAGCTTTTGAGTCGCGCACAACGATCATGCAGCTCGCGCCTGAGGATGAAGAAAACCGCGTTTCTCTTATTCGGTTGTCCGAAAAGCTGAATAAATTCGAAACATTATCAACCGTTTTCGAAGATGCAGCGTCGGGCGCAGACGACGAATTGCGCATCACGCTTTTGATGGAGTTGGGCTTTATTGAAGAAACCCACCGCCGCAACGATGAGCGTGCGCGCGACGTGTTCCGCGAAGTGCTGACGATTGAGCCGCATCACGCTGGTGCTGTTCAGGCTTTGGTTGAGCTCTTCAGCCGCCTCGCTTCTTGGGAAGAGCTGGTTCAGCTTTACTTCGATCTTTCCGAGACTTACGACGAAGTCGAACAAAAGATTGAAGTTCTCTTTAAGGTGGCTGCGCTTTTGGACGAAGTGGTGGGCGACCGCGATCGCGCGATCAACGTCTATCGCACCATTTTGGAAAACGATCCGTCCAACGCGCAGGCCTTCAAGAAGTTGGAGCTCTTCTTCACAGAAGGTGAGCGCTGGCAAGACCTGGCGGATTTGTTGGCGAGCGAGGTTGAAGAAGCGAAGGAAGACAAGACTCGCGCTGATTTGCGTGATCAGTTGGCGAAGATTCAATACGAAAAGCTGAATCAGCGTGAATCGGCCATCGAGTCTTGGCGCCAGGCTTTGGAAGATTCCAAGAATCACGAATCTTCGTTTAACGCGTTGAAATTCTTGGTTTCTTCGCTCGAAGACAACGACGAATGCTGCTTGCAGGCTGCAGAGATTTTGGAGCCGCTCTACGCCGAATCCGAGTCGTTCGAGGATTGGGTGAAGGTGAACGAGATCAAACTGGTTCACCAGCAAGATGTTTGGCAACGCGCTGAAATTCTTAAGGAAATCGCAAAGGTTGAAGAAGAGAAATTGGGCGATAAATCGGCCGCATTCTCTGCTTACTCGCGCGCTTTTGCTGAAGATTTTGGCAACGAAGATCTGCAAAAAGAGCTCGATCGCCTGGCTGAAGACACCGACTCCTACCAGAAGTTGGTCGATGTTTACTTGGCGGGTATCGATGGTTGTTCTGAAGTCGACACCGCGATTGCGATTTTGCTGAAGGTCGCAGGCCTCTACGACGAGAAGTTAGGTCAGGTCGAGAAGTCGATTGAAACCTACCGCCGCGCGTTGGAGCAGGACGATTCGAACAAGACTGCGCTGGATGCGTTGGAACGCTTGCTCGCGGGTGAAAATCGTTACCAAGAATTGTGCGAAGTCCTTGATACTAAAGCCGAATTGTCTGACTCCTGGGACGAAAAACGCGCTTTCTTGGTTCGTATTTGTAAGTTGTACGAAGGCGAGCTTGCCAACAACGAAAAGGCCATCGAAAACTGGCGTCGCGTGTTTGATGAAGACGCCGACGATGTTGAAGCCATCGAATCGCTTATCAAGTTGTATCGCACCACAGAGGATTGGCCGTCGCTCATTGAGATGCTTCAGGTCAAGCTGGATCGTGAAAACGACGACGCAAAACGCATCGAAATCCTCTATGAAATTGCGGACATTTGGGAAGCGAAGCGCGGCGAAAACGAAGAAGCGATTTCGCAGTACCGCGCAATTTTGGAGATCGACGTTAAGGCTGAAAAAGCCAACGAAAACTTGGAACGCCTCTATAAATCCATGGAGCGCTACGAGGATTTGGTCGAACTTTTGGAATCTCAGCGCGATGCGTATTTGGATGACGAACCTGCGCGCGTGAATCACATCGAGATGCAAATCGCCGGTGTGTTGGCCGAAAAGTTGGATCAAGGTTCGCGTTCGGTCGAGCTCTACAGCGGTATTTTGGAGCGCGCGGAAGATTTCGTGCCGGCTTGCGAAGCGTTGGAAGACCTTGCGAAGAACGACGATTTGAAGGCGGCGGCCTGTCATTCGTTGGCGACGCACTACGAAAACGTGGGCAAGAAGGCCGATCTTGTTCGTATTTTGGAAGCTTCGGTTGATTTGGATGAAAACGCAACCGAGCGCTTCTCCATGTTGCAGACGATTGCGGCGTTGCACCTTGAGTTGGGTGAAAACGACAAATCGTTTGAAGCGCAACTGCGCTCGTTCTCCGCGGATCCGTCAAATCCCGACGTTGTCACGGCGCTTCACGAGTTGGCCGACGAGCTCAATCGTCACGCTGAACTTGCGGAACTTTACGAAAACGAGGTGGATAACATCTCGGATGGCGAGCTTCGTCGCGAAGTTCACCGCCGCTTGGCGCGCCTTTATGATGCGAAATTGGGTCAGGTCGAAAAGGCCGTGGCTCACTTCGAGTGTGTGGTTGAAGCGGAGCCGTTCGATCAGGAAGCTCTCGAAGCCTTGGATCGCCTCTACCAGGTCACGCAGAACTGGACGGCGATGATCGGTGTCTTGCGCGCTCGCATTCAGGCTGGTGGTCAAGAGAACGAAGCCGATTTGCGCTTCCGCTTGGGCTACTTGCTTGAAGCGGTTGCAAATGAGGTGCCTGAGGCGATTGAGCTTTACCGCACTGTTCTTTGGGAGCACCCCGAGCACATGTATTGCTTGGAGGCCATGGAACGTTTGGCGGTCAATGTTGAGCATCGCCGCGAAATTGCTGAGGTTTTGGATCCCATTTACCGTGATTCCAAGGCTTTCGACAAACTCGCGATTTTGACCGAAATGCGCATCGAGCTCTGTGAGGATCCGGCGGATCGTGCTCGTTTGTGGTCTGAATCTGCGGCGATTCGTGAAAATGAGCTGAACGACAAGGTTTCGGCATTCCAGGGTTGGTTGCTGGCTTTCGAAGAGAATTCGACCGACGAAGACATTCGCTCGAACGTTGAGCGTTTGGCGGCTGAGTTGGGCGAATGGGCTCGTTTGCGACAGGCCTTTGATGCGGCTCAGGATCGCATTGATTCGCCTGATCAGCGATTGGACGATCTGCTCAAGATGGCGAAGTGGAGCCTCGAAAACTTGAACCAGCCAGAAATGGCTCGAAATTATTACGAAAAGGCACTTGAGATTGACGACGCAAACGCGACGGCGCTCGATGCTTTGGAGTCAATTTTCGAGTCGGCTGGTGCTTGGTCTGAACTTTGCGAAATCGAGCGCAAGAAGATCGATCAGCTCTACGACTTGGATGACAAGAAGGCGCGTTTGCACAAGTTGGGCGCGCTTTGTGCCGAAAAATTCAATGATTCCGACAGCGCGATTTCGGCTTACGAGCAAATCTTGGAGATCGACGAGAACGACGAAAAGGCGCTCTCTGAACTCGAAGAGTTGCACGAAAAAGCGAATCATTACGAGGAATTGGCTCGCGTTTTGGAGCGCCGCCTGGATAACTCGAATGATGATGCGACCTTGGTCAAGATCCATCGCCGTTTGGGGGCTCTCTACCGCGAATACTTAAACAACAAGGCGCAAGCTGCTGAATCGTACGCTTACGTTTTGGAGCAGAATCCTGAAGATCGTGAAATCATTCAGGTTTTGCATGAACTCTACCGCGAAATTGAGGACTACGATCGCTTGCAGGAAATCCTCCTCAAGGCCGTGGATTTGGCGCAAAACAGCGAAGAAAAGCAGGCTCTTATGCTTGAGATCGCTGAAAACGCCGATCAGCACTTGATGCAGGCTGACAAGTCGGATCGTAG